>NZ_WLVC01000004.1:0-266085 GCF_016859735.1 Lelliottia sp. RWM.1
ATTTTTCTCTTCATCCGACCGGGTTGTTTGTGAAGTGATTCACATCCGCCGTGTCGATGGAGGCGCATTATAGGGAGCTTCCAAGGAATGACAAGCGGAAAAATGCAATTTTATTTCAACCGCTCACATTTCCACCAAAACGTTTACTTTTGATGCTTTTTAATCTCTTTTGGCAGCTCTGCCAGACTACTTATCACCCAATCCGCCACATTCTCTGCCTCTGGGGTCACAGGTTTACCCGTACGCACTAATACCTTCGTACCAACACCAGCTGCGGTTGCAGCCTGCATATCTTCCAGTTTGTCACCCACCATATAAGAAGCAGCCATATCGATATGCAGAAATTCCTGTGCTGAGACAAACATCCCTGGATGTGGCTTACGGCAATCACAAGTTTGGCGATACTCCTCTACTGTTCCTTGAGGATGGTGTGGGCAGTAATAGATGCCATCCAAATCTACCCCTCGATCTGCTAACGACCAATCCATCCATTCCGTCAGCGTTTCGAATTGTGCTTCGGTAAACTTGCCACGCGCAATACCGGACTGGTTGGTGACCACCACGAGCACATAACCCATCTCTTTCAACTGACGCATTGCATCTATTACGCCATCGATAAACTCGAACTCATCAATCTCGTGGACATAACCGTGATCCACATTGATAGTGCCATCACGATCGAGAAAAATTGCGGGTACTGATTTTGCCACCGGTTTGCTCCTGAAAAAGGCATGTCTGGTTAGTATCTCATGAATCGCAGCGCAATAAAGTGCTCATCGCACAGAGTTGGATTGATTTAGCCGTCTGGATGCCTTAACATCCATTTTGTTTACGGGCATCCCCCGTATCTGGCAGAACAAAATGCCACGGCTAACTTACATACGATAAAAATAATCTAATGATTAAACTTTCCAATATCACCAAAGTGTTCCAGCAGGGGAACCGAACCATTCAGGCGCTGAACAACGTCAGCCTGCATGTTCCTGCTGGTCAAATTTATGGCGTCATTGGCGCATCGGGTGCAGGTAAAAGTACGCTGATCCGTTGTGTTAACTTACTTGAGCGCCCTACTCAGGGAAATGTAGAGGTCGGTGGGCAAGAACTCACGGCGCTCTCTGAAAAAGAATTAACGAAAGCGCGCCGCCAGATTGGCATGATCTTCCAGCACTTTAACCTGCTGGCATCCCGCACTGTTTTCGGCAACGTGGCATTGCCACTGGAACTGGATAATACCCCTAAAGACGAAATTAAGCGTCGCGTTACGGAATTACTGGATCTGGTCGGCCTTGCTGATAAGCACGATAGCTACCCGGCAAATTTGTCCGGCGGTCAAAAACAGCGCGTCGCAATTGCCCGCGCGCTGGCAAGCAATCCGAAAGTCCTGCTGTGCGATGAAGCCACCAGCGCATTAGATCCAGCAACCACACGTTCTATTCTGGAACTGCTGAAAGACATTAACCGGCGTCTGGGTTTGACCATCCTTCTTATTACACATGAGATGGATGTGGTTAAACGTATTTGTGACTGCGTCGCAGTCATCAGCAACGGTGAATTGATCGAACAGGATACGGTCAGCGAAGTGTTCTCACATCCGAAGACACCACTGGCTCAACAGTTTATTCAATCCACACTGCATCTGGATATCCCGGAAGATTATCTGGCCCGTCTGAAAGCAGAACCGACGCCAGACAGCGTGCCCATGTTACGTATGGAGTTCACCGGTCAGTCCGTTGATGCTCCGTTGCTGTCCGAAACTGCACGTCGCTTTAATGTGAACAACAACATTATTAGCGCGCAGATGGATTATGCCGGTGGCGTTAAGTTCGGCATCATGCTGACAGAAATGCACGGCACGCAAGAAGAGACGCAAGGCGCAATCGCGTGGCTGCAAGAACACCATGTAAAAGTAGAGGTACTGGGTTATGTCTGAACCGATGATGTGGCTGCTGGTTCGCGGCGTATGGGAAACGCTGGCAATGACCTTCGTATCGGGCTTTTTTGGTTTTGTGATTGGTTTGCCAGTCGGCGTGCTGCTGTATGTCACGCGCCCTGGCCAGATCATTGAGAACTCAAAACTGTATCGTACGCTCTCCGCACTGGTGAATATATTCCGTTCCATCCCGTTCATTATTCTTCTGGTCTGGATGATTCCTTTTACCCGCGTGATTGTCGGTACATCTATCGGGCTGCAGGCCGCGATTGTGCCACTGACCGTCGGTGCTGCACCCTTTATTGCCCGTATGGTAGAAAATGCGCTACTGGAAATCCCGACCGGTTTGATTGAAGCCTCACGCGCGATGGGCGCAACGCCTATTCAGATCGTTCGTAAAGTCTTACTGCCTGAAGCACTGCCGGGTCTGGTAAATGCGGCAACCATTACACTCATTACTCTGGTGGGCTATTCCGCAATGGGCGGCGCTGTGGGGGCTGGCGGTTTAGGCCAGATTGGTTATCAGTACGGGTATATTGGCTATAACGCTACCGTGATGAACACCGTTCTGGTATTGCTGGTTGTTCTGGTTTACTTAATCCAATTCTCTGGCGATCGCATCGTCCGGGCTGTTACTCACAAATAACGTTACACACAACACAAACTCGACGAGTTAAGGATAAAACATGGCGTTTAAATTAAAGACCTTTGCAGCGGTAGGCGCGCTGATCGGCTCTCTGGCACTGGTGGGTTGCGGTCAGGACGAGAAAGATCCAAACCACATCAAAGTGGGCGTTATCGTGGGTGCAGAACAGCAGGTTGCAGAAGTTGCTCAGAAAGTGGCAAAAGAGAAATATGGCCTGGATGTTGAGCTGGTGACCTTTAACGATTATGTGCTGCCGAACGAAGCACTCAGCAAAGGCGATATCGATGCAAACGCCTTCCAGCATAAACCGTATCTGGATCAGCAGATCAAAGATCGCGGTTACAAACTGGTTGCCGTCGGTAATACCTTCGTTTACCCAATTGCTGGTTACTCCAAGAAAATTAAATCTCTGGATGAACTGCAGCCTGGCTCCCAGGTCGCTATCCCTAACGATCCAACTAACCTTGGCCGTTCACTGCTGCTCCTGCAGAAAGTGGGCCTGATCAAACTGAAAGAAGGTGTAGGCCTGCTGCCAACCGCTCTTGATGTTGTCGAGAATCCTAAAAATCTGAAGCTGGTTGAGCTGGAAGCCCCACAACTGCCACGCTCTCTGGACGATGCACAAATTGCGCTGGCGGTTATCAATACCACCTACGCTAGCCAGATTGGTCTGACACCGGCTAAAGACGGTATCTTCGTTGAAGACAAAGACTCCCCGTACGTCAACCTGATCGTGACTCGCGAAGACAACAAAGATGCTGAAAACGTGAAGAAATTCGTTCAGGCGTATCAGTCAGATGAAGTGTATCAGGAAGCAAACAAAGTCTTTAACGGCGGTGCGGTTAAAGGCTGGTAATCTGACCTTAGTGTAAAATCATCAGGACGGGCGTATGCCCGTCTTGTCATTTGTGCAGGCAACTGATTCAATATCTGACGATTTGATTATCCATTGAGGAAATATTATGCGTGCTTTACCGATCTGTCTTTTAGCACTCATGCTGAGCGGCTGTTCTATGCTAAGCAGATCTCCTGTTGAACCTGTTCAAAGCACTGCAACACCGCCAAAAGCGGAGCCAGTAAAACCGAAAGCACCACGTCCTGCACCGGTAAGAATTATTACCAAAGCTGACGATCTGGTGGGTAAACCTTTCCGTGAACTGGGTGAAGTGAGCGGCGAATCCTGTCAGGCAACTAATCAGGACTCCCCACCCAACATCCCTACGGCACGTAAGCGCATGCAGATCAACGCGGCAAAAATGAAAGCTAACGCGGTTCTGCTGCACAGTTGCGAAGTGACCAGTGGAACACCTGGCTGCTACCGTCAGGCCGTTTGCATCGGTTCTGCACTGAACATTTCGGCGAAATGAGTTCATTTCAGTTTGAGCAGATAGGCGTTATCCGCTCACCTTATAAAGAGAAGTTCGCCGTGCCACGCCAGCCTGGTTTGGTAAAAAGCAATGGTGAGCTTCACTTGCTTGCACCTTACAACCAGGCCGACGCCGTTCGTGGGCTCGATGCATTTAGTCATTTGTGGGTCATTTTTGTCTTCCATCAAACAATGGAAGGTGGATGGCGTCCAACTGTTCGTCCTCCTCGCCTGGGTGGAAACGCCAGAATGGGCGTCTTTGCGACCCGCTCGACATTTCGCCCAAACCCGATCGGTATGTCTCTGGTTGAGTTAAAAGGCATCCGGTGTCAGAAAGATCAGGTCATACTGGATTTAGGCAGCCTCGATCTCGTTGATGGCACACCCGTCATCGACATCAAGCCTTATTTGCCCTTTGCCGAAGCCTTGCCGGATGCACGCGCAAGCTATGCCCAACAAGCGCCACAGGCAGATATGCCAGTCGGGTTCTCAGTTGAAGTTATTCAACAGTTAAACCTGCTGGAAAAACGCTATCCCCACCTGCGGGAATTTATCGTTGAGGTACTGGCTCAGGATCCCCGTCCAGCCTACCGTAAGGAAGAAGAAGCAGGGAAAACGTATGCTGTCTGGCTGCTTGATTTTAATGTTCGCTGGCGCGTTACTGAGGATGGTTTTGAAGTCTTTGCCCTTGAGCCAAAGTAATTTTATTTTCCTCTCTTTTGGCATCTTTGCCACACTGGTAAACTAAACCACTTTTTTTGTGTCAGGCTGGTGTTTCAGCCTGTTCCAATCGTAGAAATGGAACCGTAACAACATGCGTACTAGCCAATATCTGCTCTCCACTCTGAAGGAGACACCTGCCGACGCCGAAGTGATCAGCCACCAGTTGATGCTGCGCGCCGGGATGATCCGCAAGCTGGCCTCCGGGTTATATACCTGGCTGCCGACTGGCCTGCGCGTCCTGAAAAAAGTCGAAAACATCGTGCGTGAAGAGATGAACAACGCCGGTGCAATCGAGGTGTCCATGCCTGTGGTTCAGCCCGCAGACCTGTGGATGGAAAGCGGTCGTTGGGAGCAGTACGGCCCGGAACTGCTGCGTTTTGTTGACCGTGGCGAGCGTCCGTTTGTCCTGGGTCCTACACATGAAGAAGTGATCACTGACCTGATTCGTAACGAGCTGAGCTCTTACAAACAGCTGCCGCTGAATTTCTTCCAGGTCCAGACTAAATTCCGTGACGAGGTCCGCCCGCGTTTTGGCGTGATGCGTTCTCGCGAATTCCTGATGAAAGATGCGTACTCTTTCCATACATCGCAGGAATCTCTGCAAGAGACTTACGACAAGATGTACGAAGCCTACAGCAAAATCTTCTCCCGCATGGGTCTGGATTTCCGTGCCGTACAGGCTGACACCGGCTCCATTGGCGGTAGCGCATCTCACGAATTCCAGGTGCTGGCGCAAAGCGGTGAAGACGATGTGATCTTCTCTGATACCTCTGATTACGCAGCCAATATCGAATTTGCGGAAGCTCTGGCGCCTACAACACCGCGCGCAGCCGCAACCGAAGAGATGAAACTGGTTGATACGCCAAATGCGAAAACCATCGCCGAGCTGGTTGAACAGTTCAATCTGCCAATTGAGAAAACGGTGAAAACGCTGCTGGTAAAATCAGCGGAAGGCAGCGCATATCCGCTGGTTGCATTGCTGGTCCGTGGCGATCACGAACTGAACGAAGTAAAAGCGGAAAAACTGCCACAGGTTGCAAGCCCACTGACTTTCGCTACCGAAGCCGAGATCCGTGCTGTGGTCAACGCAGGTCCGGGTTCTCTTGGTCCGGTTAATCTGCCAATTCCGGTGATCATTGACCGTACCGTTGCCGCAATGAGTGATTTCTCCGCGGGTGCAAACATCGACGGTAAGCACTACTTCGGCATTAATTGGGAGCGCGATGTCGCGACACCAGAAGTGGCTGACATCCGTAACGTAGTTGCGGGCGACCCAAGCCCGGACGGCCAGGGTACTTTGATGATCAAACGCGGTATCGAAGTGGGTCACATCTTCCAGTTGGGTACGAAATACTCTCAGGCGCTGAATGCTTCAGTTCAGGGTGAAGACGGTCGTAACCAGATCCTGACTATGGGTTGCTATGGAATCGGGGTAACACGTGTGGTTGCCGCGGCGATTGAGCAGAACCATGACGAACGCGGGATTGTCTGGCCAGATAATATCGCTCCGTTCCAGGTCGCTATCCTGCCAATGAATATGCACAAATCTTATCGCGTGCAAGAACTGGCTGAGAAGCTCTACAGCGAATTGCGTGCTCAGGGTATCGAAGTGCTGATGGATGACCGTAAAGAGCGTCCAGGCGTGATGTTTGCTGATATGGAACTGATCGGTATTCCGCACACTGTCGTTATCGGCGACCGCAACCTCGACAGCGACGAGATTGAATACAAATACCGTCGTAGCGGCGAGAAACAGATGATCAAGACCGGCGACATCCTTGATTACCTGGTGAAAGCCATTAAAGGCTAAGAAACGAAAAACCCCGCAAATGCGGGGTTTTTTATGGCAAAACGCAGCTTAGCTTACTTACTCCCGCACTCTTTGCCCGCAACAAACTTCGCGTCTTTATCCGCCACCAGCGTTTTCACCATCTCGCCGCTATCCGGATTGGCTTCCAGTGTGAAGTGACCCTCAACGGTCAGTAGCACTGGTTTACTGTCATTACCTCGCGCGACAGCATAATCACGCTCCAGTTGGGCGTTATTAGCCACACTCACTTTCTTACCTGTTGCACAGTCCGTAAAGATCGCGGCATCAGCCATGTAAAAATACATCCCTCGCATCGCCATTGGCGTTGACGGCAAAGCCGCTTTAACCGGCGCCAGAGTGTAATTAAACTGAGACTCGATTGGATTACCCTCACGATCGAGCATCTCCATCCCCTCGCCTTTGGCCCGGAAATAGGTTTTCTCTCCGGTGGTATCCGTAAGAATCAACTTCTCTGCGGTACGAGCCCAGGTTCCGTAGGTTGCAAACGACGAAGGTTCTTTTGCTCCCTGATAGCGCTGGTTCATCACCCAGCTACCATCTTTCTCCAGAAACAATGACGTTTCGATCCCTTCGCAATCAGCGCAAGGTAATACACCACGCCAGCTCTGCTGCATCGGTTTTAATTCTTCAGTTGGCGTCGGTTGCAACATCTGGGTTTCTGAACGGTTATTACACCCAAAAAGTGCAAAGAGCGTACTGACTGCCAGTACTGACAATACTGCTTTTTTCACAATGAATTCCTTATGAAAATGGTGTTCCTTTTCGTCACTCCATCGGGCGACGAACTTTACCGCGTAGTGCTTTCACTGTGGATTTCTGAGCTTTCGTCGATAACCTGCGCTCTTTCGATGCGCGTGTTGGTCTGGTTTCACGGCGACTTTTTTGCACTGCGGTTAATTCTTTTATCACCGCCACCAGCCTGGAAATGGCTGCTTCCCGGTTTAATTCCTGGCTACGATACTCCTGAGCCTTAATCACAATGATCCCTTCGCTGGTGATCAGATGATGGCTGGCAGCAAGAAGGCTTTCTTTGTAATACTCTGGCAGGCTGGATGCCCGGATGTCAAAGCGCAAATGAATGGCGGTTGAGGCCTTGTTAACATGCTGTCCGCCCGCACCCTGCGCACGGATCGCCGTGATCTCTAGCTCATTATCAGGGATGCTGACATTTCGGGACAAAACAATCATGAAGTGGGTTGCCACGCCGTAAACTGTATTTCCAGATTATTCTGAGAGTCGGAGAGCCAGATCGCGCCATCCTGAATGGTCGCCTGCAATACCATAGTACGGCTCGCGAACGCACTCACCTGCGCCAGTTGCTCATCGTCCAGATACCAGACTGAGAGATTGGCATACTGCGCACACTTATTCTTGTGCTGCTGCCACCATATTTCAGCGGCCCGTTGATTATAGGTAAACAGCGACACTTGCGCAGCCTGGGTGCATGCCTTCTTAATACGACGTTCATCCGGCAGACCGAGTTCTATCCACAAATCAATACCCAGATGGTCGTTACGCAACCAGGCTTCTGGTTCATCTTCCGCACTTAAACCACGAGTAAATTGCAGGCGTTCGTCGGCGTGTTTAATCCATGCCAGCAGGCGTAACATCATCCGCTCCTGGGTCTCAGAAGGGTGACGCGCCAGGGTTAATGACGCATCGAGAAACTGGTTGCGGTCAAGATCGGCCACATTGATCACCGCTTTATAAATTGTCGCTTTCAGCGCCATGAGAGAACTCCTTTCGATTCAGGCGTGCATTGTAGCGAAAATAGCGCAAAAAGGCTGTTACGAGGTGATGAATGGCAGACCATCAAGGCGCTGATATTGCTTGAATGAGTATGGTATAGTCACCTTGCTAAACCGAGTTTATCTTCGTAGGCTTAATGATATCTCACAGTAAAGTCAGTACGCTGGCAGGAGGGGATGTGAATAATTATTGTGAGTTAATTCGCAAACGGTATGCGGAAATCGCCAGCGGCGATCTGGGATACATCCCGGACGCGTTGGGCTGTGTATTGAAAGTGCTAAATGAAGTGGCCTCTGATGAGAGCCTTTCAGAATCGGTCAGGGAAAAAGCAGCGTATGCTGCTGCGAATTTACTGGTGAGCGATTATGTCGATGAATGATACCTATCAACCCATCAATTGTGATGACTATGACAACCTCGAACTCGCCTGCCAGCATCATTTGATGCTGACGCTGGAGTTAAAAGATGGCGAAGTGTTGAAGGCCAAAGCCAGCGACCTGGTTTCACGGAAAAATGTGGAATATCTGGTCGTGGAAGATGCTGGTGCAACACGTGAGCTCCGTCTCGATAAAATTGCCAGCTTCAGTCACCCAGAAATCGGAACCGTCGTGGTGAGCGAGTCCTGATTTTCACGAACGGGCAGCCTGCTGCCCGTATGCTCTCCATTCAAAACACACGCCCTGCTCCGCCCATCCTTCCTGAGTCACAAATACCCCAGCGGCGGCAATTAGCGTTTCGCCGTAAAATAGCAGCGGTGTGGTGTCACGTAACCAGGGTGGCACATTGCACTCCTGCCAGATTTTTTTCAGCTTACGTCCGCCGTTCCGTCCAACAATATGCAGCAAGCCGTGGGCTTTAAAGCGCACAGTGACAGTCTCATTCTCCGTCGGTAAACGGACATTCCCGGACGCCACAAGCGACACCGTCCCTGCTCCTGCAGGCAACACCAGTGCTTCGTCAGGACAATCCCAGTCGAGGATCATCTCCGCAAGTGAGGGCTGGCATTTGATCCACCAAAGCTGCTCTTTATAGCGTCTCACCTCAAAGCCGTTCAGATGCAAACAAGGCGTGGCATCTTGCCGTGCCTGAGCCACCTCATCCCAGATGCGGTTCAGCATCGCACGTGAAGGCATTACTGCCCCCTGTGTGCCAAGCCAGCGGCGTAACAGCGCAGAACGACGCACTACGCTCATCCCCTCAAGCGGGGGGATCGCCAGCGCACCCTCTGAAGAGGTTATGCCGATCAACTCTTCGCGCAGTAATTCGTCCAGCAAACTTTCCTGCTCTGCACAAAGCAGAGCACTTCTTGCCGTAGCATCAGCAAAATGTGGCCAGCGATGATTCAGGAGGGGTAAAACGCGTAAACGCAGAAAATTGCGGTCGTAGCTATCGTCCAGATTGCTCTCATCTTCAATCCAGCGCAGGTGATGCTCCTGCGCCCAGGCTTCAAGGGAAGCACGCGTTTCTCCCAATAACGGGCGAATCAGTTCAGTATCCGCAAAATCAGTCCGCGCCGGCATAGCGGAAAGCCCCGCAGGACCACTTCCCCGCTTAAGCGCCAGCAAAAAAGTTTCACATTGATCATCAAGATGCTGCGCTGTCACCAGAGCTTCACCAGCTTGCAGTGCGTTTGCAAACGCAGCGTAGCGGGCTTTCCGTGCTTGCGCTTCAATTCCCAAGCCTTCATCCCGGAGCGTGACACGCTCAACAACAAGTGGGATCGCCCACTTCGCGCATAATGCTTCACAGTGTGCTACCCAGGCGTCAGCATGCGTGCTCAAACCATGGTGAATGTGAATCGCCCGAAGCCGAACATCAGGTTCCAGATCACGCCAGAGTTTAAGCCGATGAAGCAAAACGGTGGAATCCAGTCCGCCGCTAAACCCCACCAGCAACTGGCGGTACGGCGAAACGACTTGAGCGATAGCAGAAGAAGTCATATGAAATTACACATAAAAAATGCCCGAACTGAGCGGGCATTATCACACATGATGGATATTACTGCTGGTAAAGCTCCAGCGGTAATCCGTCCGGATCGTTGAAAAAGGTAAAACGCTTATCGGTAAAGGGATCGACCCGAATCGCTTCGCATTTCACGCCATGACTCTCAAGATGTTTTATCGCACGCTCAACATCATCGACGCTAAACGCTAAATGACGCAGTCCACAGGCTTCAGGTCGTGACGGACGCGCAGGCGGAAAAGGAAAAGAAAACAGCTCAATGGCATATTGGCCGTTCAACGCAAGATCCCCTTTCCATGAATCACGTTCCTCACGGTAAAACTCGCTCAACAGCGTGAAACCCAAGATATCGCAATAGAATGCCTTACTTTTGGCGTAATCGGTCGCAATGATCGCAATGTGGTGAACCTGTTTTAAACCCAGCATAGCTTCTCCTTTTTATGATGCCTGAACGTTACAACCGAAAACCCGGGGCTTGCAAGCTGCCCTCCTTATTTTAGGACTCGGACCCAGTAACCGCCTTGCTCATCACGCTTCGCGCCATGGATATCGGTCTCAAAACCAGGATAGTGGCGTCCTACGGAACAAAGCATCAGCAGAAAATCGAGCACAGCCCGACTTTCTTCAGTGAGCATCTCTCCCGGCATCAGCAGCGGCACGCCTGGTGGATATGGCAGAATCATGTTCGCCGACACGCGTCCAACCAGATTTTCCAGTTCGATGGTTTCAACCTCACCTTTCACCTGCTGTTGCCAGGCTTTATACGGTGTTAACTTCATCTCTGGCAGCACGTCAAAAGCCTGCAACATCAGGCGTGGCAGATCGTGCTGACGGATCAGTTTGTGGATCCCCTGCGCCAGATCCTGAATGCGCATATTGCGGTAAAAATCAGGATCTTCGGCATAGAGATCGGGCAGCATATTCTTCACCCGCAAATTCAGATCGTAGGCACGTTTGAACTCCATCAGACCGCGCAACAGTCCCATCGCGCGGGTCTTATCAATGCCGATGCTGAACAGGAACAACAGATTATATGGTCCGGTCTTCTCCACCACGACACCACGCTCATCAAGGAATTTCGCTACCAGTGCGGCAGGGATCCCTTCATCACTCATCACGCCTTGTTCGTCCATGCCCGGCGTCAGAATCGTCACTTTCACGGGATCGAGGAACATATGATCGCCATCGGCATCACGGAAGCCATGCCAGTTTTCACCCGGTGCTACGGGCCAACATTCAGCTTCATCAATCTCTTCCGGTTGCCAGATGTCAAAGAACCATCCGTCAGCTTCCTCTTTTAGCCGCTGTACTTCTTTGCGGAAATGGAGCGCCCTTTCCACAGAACGGTTGATCAGTCGCTTGCCCGGATTTCCACGCAGCATTGCCGCTGCCGTTTCAATGGAGGCCACCAGCGGATAGCTCGGGGAAGTGGTGGTGTGCATCATAAAGGCTTCATTGAATGTCTCTTCGTCATATTCGCCCTTAATATGGATTAAGGAGGCCTGAGAAAAGGCAGCCAGCATTTTGTGAGTCGACTGCGTTTCGAAGAAGACTTTGCCCGGTACGCGTTCACCGCTCATCCCACTTTTACCAGCATAGATTGGATGGAAGTTGGTATAAGGAACCCAGGCCGAATCGAAATGAACAGAAGGCACGTCGAGTGTCTGCTTGATCCAGTTGGTGTTATACAGCAGACCATCGTACGTGGAGTTGGTGATCACCGCGTGAATCGGCCAGGTTGCACCGGGAATGGTTGCCACTTTTTGTTCAATGGCAGCGTGGGAAAATTCACGACGCGGAATTCCCCCCAGGATCCCCAGCGCATTACGCGTGGGTGATAACCACAGTGGGACAACATCACTCATCATCAGAAGATGTGCCAAAGATTTATGGCAATTACGGTCAATCAGTAGCGTGCTGCCAGCGGGCGCTGCATACATCCCAACAATTTTGTTCGACGTCGACGTTCCGTTAGTCACCATGTAACTCTGCTCCGCACCAAAAGTGCGGGCAATGTATTCTTCGGCATCCAGATGCGGGCCGGTATGGTCGAGCAAAGAACCCAGTTCCGTGACTGAAATCGATACATCAGCTTTAAGAGTGTTCCCGCCAAAAAAATCATAGAAAAGACAACCGACAGGGCTCTTCTGATACGCCGTGCCAGCCATATGTCCTGGCGTACAAAAGGTGTACTTCCCTTCCTTCACATAGGTGAAAAGCGCGCGGGTAAACGGTGGGGTAATATTGTCGAGATATTCACGCGTATACTGTTCAACGCGCGTCGCGATATCTTCCGCAGCACCCAGCGCATATTCGAAGAACCATAACGCCATGCGCATATCATGGGCGCAGACATCCATCGTTGAGTGGGTATTAATGAAAGCATAGAGCGGCAAGTATTCATTGAGCTGATTGATGTCACTGCACAGCTCCAGATCATACTCATCCCAGTCAAAGATGACGCCGCAAATCCGGGGGTTATGCTCGATAAACTTTAGCAGATCAGCACTGTTGTGCGGCCAGATCAATTGAAACCCACGCGCAGCTAATGCCTGTTCCAGCTCCTTGATGGGTTCGTCTTTATAAAAGACGCCGTGCGGCCCCATAATCGCAATAATATTCACGGCTTACCTCCTTGAAAAACATTAGCTAAGCATAGCTGAGCTAAACAACAGGTATAAAAAAAGCCGCAACATTGTGCGGCTTTTCGGATAATTGTGACGCTTAGGCGTAACCGTAGTTCATCAGACGCTGATAACGGCGATTGCGCAGATCGTCTTTGCTTAACACATCGAGATCGGCGAGATCGGCCAGCAGCTGTGCTTTCAGCGATGCAGCCATCGCTTCCGGGTTGCGATGCGCACCACCCAACGGCTCCTGGATCACGGAGTCGATCAACTTCAGTTCTTTCAGGCGTGGCGCAATGATACCCATGGCTTCTGCAGCCAGCGGGGCTTTGTCCGCGCTTTTCCACAGAATGGATGCACAACCCTCTGGGGAAATAACGGAATAGGTGCTGTACTGCAGCATATTCACTTTATCGCCCACACCGATTGCCAGCGCCCCACCGGAGCCACCCTCACCAATAACGGTGCAGATAACCGGTACATTCAAGCGTGACATCTCACGCAGGTTACGGGCAATCGCTTCAGATTGACCACGTTCTTCAGCCCCCACACCAGGGTACGCACCTGGGGTGTCAATGAAGGTGATGATTGGCATATTGAAACGCTCAGCCATCTCCATCAAACGCAGTGCTTTACGATAGCCTTCTGGCGCTGGCATACCAAAGTTACGACGAATTTTCTCTTTGGTTTCACGCCCTTTCTGATGACCAATGATCATCACCGGACGCCCATCCAGACGAGCAATACCGCCCACGATGGCTTTGTCGTCAGCATAAGCGCGATCGCCAGCCAGTTCGTCAAATTCATCAAACGCCAGGCGGACATAATCCAGGGTGTACGGACGCTGAGGGTGACGTGCCAGTTGGGCTATCTGCCATGCGCCGAGATCGGCAAAGATTTTGCGCGTCAGTTCTACGCTTTTTTCACGCAGACGATGCACTTCTTCGTCGATGTTAATATCCAGTTTTTCATCCTGACGGCTTACCGCTGTCAGAGAATCGATTTTCGCTTCCAGCTCTGCAATCGGCTGTTCGAAATCAAGGAAATTCAGACTCATAGTATTCCTGTATTAGTCAAACTCCAGTTCCACCTGCTCCGAACCAATGAGGCCACGGAGATCGTTAAGTAAACGATCGCTCGGAGAGACACGCCACGTTGCACCAAAGCGCAAGCGCGCACGTGCATCCGCCCTCTGATAGTAGAGATGTACTGGAATGGTCCCCGAGCGGTGGGGTTCCAGAGACTGACGGAGTCGGTTTAAAAGCTGGTCATCAATTTGCCTGTCCGTCAGCGAGATAGCAAGCCCGCGAGCATATTTTTCCCGGGCTTCGTCAATGTCCATCACTTCACGGGCGGTCATTTTAAGCCCCCCGCTGAAGTCATCAAAGCTGACCTGTCCGCTGACGATAAGTATGCGGTCTTTTTCCAGCAATTGCTGGTATTTATCCAGCGCGTCGGTGAACAACATCACCTCCAGACGCCCGGAACGGTCATCCAGCGTACAGATGCCGATACGATTGCCGCGCTTGGTGACCATTACCCTTGCAGCAATCACGAGCCCCGCAGCTGTGGTAATTTTACCACGTTCTGTCGGATGCATGTCTTTCAGCCGATAGCCTCCGACATAGCGCTCAATTTCTTTTAGGTACTGGGTGATCGGGTGACCCGTCAGGTAAAGCCCTAACGTTTCACGCTCACCATCCAGTACAACCTGTTCTGGCCACGGCTGGCAGCTGGCATAAGACTGTTCAACTTGCTCAGGTTCTTCTGCCAGCACGCCAAACATATCGGCCTGCCCAATCGCTTCCGCTTTTGCATGCTGATCGGCTGCCTTCAGGGCATCCGCCAACGAGTTCATCAGCGCGGCACGATGTGGCCCCAGCCTGTCGAACGCGCCAGACATGATCAGCTTTTCCAGCACACGACGGTTCAATTTTTTAGTGTCGGTACGGGCACAGAGGTCGAACAGCTCGCGGAAATATCCGCCGTTGTTACGCGCCTCAAGAATCGCTTCGATCGGACCTTCACCTACCCCTTTGATCGCACCGATCCCATACACAATCTCGCCGTCATCATTGACGTGGAAATGGTAAAGACCGGAGTTAATGTCTGGCGGCAGGATTTTCAACCCCATGCGCCAGCACTCATCCACCAGGCCAACCACTTTCTCCGTGTTGTCCATATCTGCGGTCATTACCGCTGCCATAAACTCTGCGGGATAGTGCGCTTTCAGCCACAGCGTCTGGTATGACACCAAAGCATAGGCGGCGGAGTGTGATTTGTTAAATCCGTACCCAGCGAATTTCTCCACCAGGTCGAAAATCTTCATCGCCAGCTCGCCATCAACGCCGTTATTTTTTGCGCCTTCTTCGAACGTACCACGCTGTTTGGCCATCTCTTCAGGCTTTTTCTTACCCATCGCGCGGCGAAGCATATCTGCGCCGCCGAGCGTATAGCCAGAAAGCACCTGTGCAATCTGCATAACCTGTTCCTGGTACAAGATAATGCCGTAGGTCGGCTCCAGTACGGGTTTCAGGCTTTCGTGCTGCCACTGTACATCCGGGTAAGAAATCTCTTCGCGCCCGTGTTTACGGTCAATAAAGTTATCTACCATCCCTGACTGCAGTGGGCCCGGACGAAAAAGGGCGACCAGTGCGATCATATCTTCGAAGCAGTCAGGCTGCAGGCGCTTAATCAAATCTTTCATGCCACGGGATTCAAGCTGGAATACCGCTGTGGTTTCCGAGCGCTGCAGCATGTCGAAACTTTTCTTATCATCAAGAGGGATGGCTGCGATATCAATCGGTTCCAGGCCTTGTTTAGCCCGACGCGGATTGATCATCTTCAGTGCCCAGTCAATGATAGTGAGCGTACGCAAACCCAGGAAGTCAAATTTCACGAGCCCGGCGTATTCAACGTCATTCTTGTCAAACTGGGTTACTGGATGCTGCCCTGCCTCATCGCAGTATAGCGGAGCAAAGTCAGTAATTTTGGTTGGCGCAATAACCACGCCCCCCGCGTGCTTACCGGCATTTCGCGTGACACCTTCCAGCTTACGCGCCATATCAATCAGCGCTTTAACTTCTTCGTCCGCTTCGTAAATTTCCGGTAATTGCGGCTCTGCTTCGAACGCTTTCGCAAGCGTCATGCCAGGATCAGGCGGAACTAGCTTAGAAATTCGGTCAACAAATCCGTATGGATGTCCCAGCACGCGTCCTACGTCACGGATAACCGCTTTCGCGGCCATTGTACCGAAAGTGATAATCTGCGATACCGCATCACGACCGTACATTTCAGCCACGTGATCAATAACCTGGTCGCGCTTCTCCATACAGAAGTCAACGTCAAAGTCGGGCATGGAAACACGTTCCGGGTTAAGGAAACGTTCAAACAGCAGGTCAAACTCCAGCGGATCAAGATCGGTAATTTTAAGTGCATAGGCCACGAGCGACCCCGCACCAGAACCACGTCCTGGACCAACAGGTACGCCGTTATCCTTGGACCACTGGATAAACTCCATCACGATCAGGAAGTAGCCAGGGAATCCCATCTGGTTGATAACCTGGAGTTCAATATCCAGTCGCTCATCGTAAGGCGGTCGTTTCTCTTTCCGCACATTTTCATCAGGGAACAGAAATTCCAGACGATCTTCCAGGCCCTCTTTCGATTTGAGGACCAGAAAATCTTCCGTAGTCATCTCGCCGGTCGGGAATTGGGGCAAGAAGTATTCGCCTAAACGCACCGTCACATTACAGCGTTTAGCAATTTCAACTGAGTTTTCCAGCGCTTCCGGAAGATCGGCGAACAACTCGCACATCTCATCCTCACTGCGCATATACTGCTGCGGTGAGTAGTTACGTGGGCGTTTGGGATCGTCGAGCGTAAAACCATCATGGATCGCCACGCGAATCTCATGCGCGTCAAAATCCCCCGGTTCGAGGAAGCGCACATCGTTAGTGGCCACAACCGGCAACCCGCGCTCCTCCGCCAGAGCCACAGTGGCATGCAGATAATTTTCTTCTTCTGGCCGTCCGGTACGGATCAGTTCAAGATAGTAACGATCCGGGAAATGCTGTTCGTAAAATGAAACACACTGCTCAACCAGAGCCGGGTTTCCTCGCTGCAAGCTTTTACCGACATCGCCCATGCGACCGCCTGAAATCAGCAACAGCCCTTCACTCAACTCCGCCAGCCAGTCGCGATCAATCCAGGGACCCAATACGCCATAGCCACGCTGATACGCACGGGAGATCAACAACGTCAGGTTCTGATACCCTGTGTTGTTCATGGCAAGTACGGTGAGCTGCGTCATTTCATCGCCGAGTAACTCGCTCTGCACATGAAAATCTGCTCCAACGATAGGTTTCAGCCCTGCGCCATGCGCCGTCCCGTAGAACTTCACCAGACCGCAAAGGTTGAGGAAATCGGTGATCGCCAGCGCAGGCATGCCAAGAGCAGCCGCCTTTTTTACAAGCGGTCCGGTCTTCGCCAGCCCATCAATCATGGAGTAGTCGCTATGCACCCGCAGGTGTACGAAACGTGGTTCAGCCATCTTCAGATTCCGCGTTACTTATTTGCTTGCGTATTGATTCAGGACACCAGTCCCAGCGCGCGTTTCACCGGACCAAAGCTGCGCCGATGATGTTCAGTTGCGCCATATTCAGCCAGCCTTTCCAGATGGAAAGCGGTTGGATATCCCTTATGCTGGGCAAAACCATACTGGGGATAAATGAGATCCAGTTCAGCCATTTCGGCGTCACGTGTCACTTTAGCCATAATAGAAGCGGCACTGATTTCAGCAACCCGGCTATCACCTTTGACCACAGCCATAGAAGGCACTGGCAGTGCCGGACAGCGATTACCGTCAATAAGGACGTATTCCGGCGCAATTTTCAGTCCCGCAACCGCACGCTGCATCGCCAGCATAGTAGCGTGCAATATATTTAATTCATCGATTTCATGCGGTTCCGCGCGACCCAGACTCCAGGCCAGAGCGTTTTCGTTGATCTCATCAAAGAGCGCCAATCGGCGCTTTTCTGAAAGTTTTTTAGAATCGTTTAACCCAACAATCGGGCGAGCCGGATCAAGGATCACGGCAGCAGTCACCACTGCACCAACCAGAGGGCCACGGCCCACTTCATCCACACCCGCCACAAGGTGCGTGTGTGGATAGATAAATTCTATCATTTTGCTAGCTCCAGCACCGCGTCAGCCGCTTGCTCATCGGCATTACAACGGATCTGCTGATGCAGTTCCCTGAAAGTATCATGCATCTGATGGCTGGTTTTACCGTCTGCCAGGAGCGGCAATAATGCATCCGCCAACGCCTGAGGCTGGCATTCATCCTGTAACAATTCTTTCACCAATTCACGCCCGGCAAGTAAGTTTGGCAAAGAAACATAATCCGTTTTAACCAGACGTTTTGCCAGCCAGAAGGTGAATGGCTTCATGCGGTAGCCTACAACCATCGGGCATTTTGCCAGCATACACTCCAGCGCTGCCGTACCCGACGCCAGCAATGCCGCATCGCTGGCCACCATAGCCTCGCGGCCTTTACCATCCAGTAAGTGGACATGCAGGTCAGGTGCAACCTCTGCCTTAATTCGTTCGAACTGCTCGCGACGTTTAGCATTCACTAACGGTACAACCACTTCCAGGTCGGGGTATGTGTTACGCAGTATTTGTGCTGTTTTCAGGAAATCAGCACTCAGCATCTCCACTTCCGCTCCACGACTTCCGGGCAGTAGTGCCAGACAATGTGCATCATGCGGAATACCCAACACGTCACGCGCCGCATTTTTATCTGGATCCAATGGCATTGCATCTGCCATGGTATGGCCGATAAAGCGGCACGGAACATTGAATCTATCGTAAAACGCTTTTTCGAAAGGCAGAAAAGCCAGCACCAAATCGGTGGATTTTCCTATTTTGAAAACGCGTTTCTGTCGCCACGCCCAAACAGATGGACTGACGTAATGAATGGTTTTGATGCCCTGTTTTTTCAGATTGCCTTCAAGCGTGATATTGAAGTCAGGCGCATCGATACCAACAAACACATCGGGTTTGAGATCGGTAAAACGGCGAGTGAGATCGGCGCGAATATGCAACAGGCGACGCAGGCGTCCCAGCACCTCAACAATGCCCATGACCGCCAACTCTTCCATTTCATACCAGGCTTCGCAACCTTCAGCCTGCATAAGTGGACCCGCAACACCCACAAAGCGAGCATTCGGTACACGAGCTTTAAGCGCACGGATAAGACCTGCACCAAGAATATCGCCGGAGGTTTCTCCGGCGACCAGGGCTATCGTAAGAGGACGATTGTCGACCATTAACGAATCAGACCGCGAGTTGAACGTTCAAAGAACTCCATGAACTCATTCACTTCAGGGTATTTTTTCGCTAACTCAGCAATTTCCGGTTTAGCCTCTTCCAGCGTTTTTCCGCTACGGTACAGTAGTTTGTACGCGTTACGGATCGCTGTAATCGCTTCACGGCTAAAGCCACGACGCTTGAGACCTTCGATATTCACGCCAAACGGCGTTGCGTGATTGCCCTGCGCAATGACGTACGGTGGGACATCTTGCGCCACACCGGAGCAGCCACCGACCATCACATGTGCACCAATGATGCAAAATTGATGGACAGCAGTCATGCCGCCAATAATTGCGAAATCATCAACCGATACGTGTCCCGCCAGCGTTGCATTGTTGGCGAGAATACAGCGGCTACCTACCGTACAATCGTGCGCGATATGTGCATTGATCATAAACAGGTTGTCGCTGCCCACCTTTGTCAATCCACCACCCTGTACTGTGCCACGATGAATGGTGACGCTTTCGCGAATACGGTTACGATCGCCAATTTCCACACGGGTCGGTTCACCAGCGTATTTCAGGTCCTGGTTTACTTCACCAATGGAGGCAAACTGATAGATCTCGTTGTTGCGACCAATGGTCGTATGACCATTCACCACAACGTGAGATTTCAGTACTGTACCCTCACCAATTTCAACATTGGGCCCAACAATACAGAAAGGACCAATGTGGGCATTAGCACCAATGATGGCACCAACTTCCACAATCGCAGTAGGATGAATAAAGGCGGATTTATCAATCACGTATCAGGCCTCCCGGCTACGCGCGCACATCATTGTCGCTTCGCAAACAACTTTGCCATCAACCAGAGCTACGCCTTTGAAGCGAGTCAGGCCACGACGCGTTTTTTCAAAAGTGACTTCCATGATCATCTGATCACCGGGCACGACTGGACGCTTAAAGCGCGCTTCATCAATACCTGCGAAGTAATACAACTCACCAGGCTCCAGTTTACCAACGCTTTTAAACGCCAGAATACCCGTTGCCTGTGCCATCGCTTCCAGGATCAACACCCCCGGGAAGATAGGTTTACCAGGGAAATGCCCCTGGAAGAATGGCTCATTTACGGAGACATTTTTCACTGCGCGCAGAAAACGACCTTCTTCAAAATCCAGCACACGGTCTACCAGCAAAAACGGATAGCGGTGAGGCAGAAGTTCTAAAATCTCTTCAATATGCAGAGTATGAGTGTCAGTAGTCAAAATACTCTTCCTGTCAAAATGTACTGAATAGCAATAATAACACGGCCTGCCGGTTTATAAGAAAGCCGACAGGCCGGGAAAGTTAGCGTTAAACGGGTGAACGTTTAGTCTTGTTGATCGATCTTGCGCTCAAGAGCCTTGAGTCGCTTGCTCATATCATCAATATTCATCACCAAAGCTGCTGTTTTACGCCACACCTTGTTGGGCTGCAGCGGGATACCGGAGGAGTAGACACCTGGCTCAGTAATAGGACGCATCACCATGCCCATCCCGGTTACCGTGACTTTGTCGCATATTTCCATATGCCCATTGATCACGCTAGCCCCGCCAATCATACAATAACGGCCAATTTTCAGGCTGCCAGCCATGATTACGCCACCTGCAACAGCAGTATTGTCGCCAATCACGACGTTATGTGCAATCTGACACTGATTATCGATGATAACACCGTTGCCAATAATGGTGTCATCAAGCGCCCCACGGTCAATGGTTGTACATGCACCGATCTCAACACGATCGCCAATAATGACACGACCAAGCTGTGGGATCTTCACCCAATTACCACGATCGTTAGCATAACCAAACCCGTCTGAACCAATTACAGTTCCAGACTGAACAAGGCAATTTTCGCCGATCTCAACTTCATGGTAAACGGACACATTGGCCCATAAACGGGAACCTGCACCAATTTTGGTATTTTTCCCAACGAAGCTACCCGAACCAATCACTACGTTATCACCCAGTACAACGCCGGATTCAATAACAGCATTCGCGCCAATAGCAACATTGTTACCCAGCTTCGCCGTCGGGTCGATCGCTGCACTTGCAGCAATGTTTTTCGCCGGTTGCGGCGTGGTATCAAGAATTTGAGCCATGCGAGCATACGTCAGGTAGGGGTTCTTCACTACCAATGCAGCGCCTGCGGCAAACGGAAGATCATCCTGCGTCAGAACAACAGCCGACGCCTGGCATTGAGCCAGATGTTCACGGTACTTAGGGCTTACCATGAAGGTAATGTTGCCAGCTTTAGCAGATTGCATGGACGCAACAGCGGTGATGACGATATCGCCATCACCGTGTAATTCTGCATCCAACTGCTGAGCCAAATCAGCCAGTCGAATTGAAGGCATTACTTATTTAACCTGTTTCAGTACATCAGCAGTAATGTCTTTAACATCTTTGCTGTTGTAAGCAACGGCATTCGCATCTACAACCAGATCGATGCTCTGATCGGCAGCAACTGATTTAACAGCAGTCTGAATACGAGTAACCAGTTTGCCACGTTCTTCGTTAGAACGACGTTGACGATCCTGCTCGAATGCCTGTGCCTTCTGAGAGAAAGTCTGGCGCTGAGCCATTACGTCTTTTTCCAGTTTGCTACGGTCTGCTGCCTTCATGGTAGAACCATCACGCTGCAGACGCTGCATTTTGGACTGAAGATCGTTTTCCATACCTTGCAGTTCGCTTGCACGGCCTTTGAACTCGTTTTCCAGCGTTGCGGAAACACCCGTTTTCTGTGCAACCTGCTGGAACAAGCTACCCATGTTGACGATTGCAACTTTATCCGCTGCCTGGGCAGACGTTACCATCGCTAAACCGAGACCTGCAGCTAATAACCACTTTTTCACAATTAACTCCTTACCATCCCATTAGCACCCAAGAGTGCCGTTCTTTGCGTGGCAAGGCGATCGTTTTCACGATCGCCAATTGTCAGCGCTACACTGCCTGCGCATTCCGTTGCAGCGAATTATTACCAGGTTTTACCAATGTTAAACTGGAACTGTTCCGCTTTGTCTCCATCGTATTTCTTAAACGGCTGGGCGTAGGAGAACACCAACGGCCCCAGCGGTGACATCCATTGTAATGCGATACCTGCAGACATGCGAATATTGCTCGGATCGCTGTAGTCTGGAATGTCAGCAGGCATCCCTTTCGTACTCCAGTTGGTATCCCACACTGTACCCGTATCCCAGAAGAAGGAAGTACGGACTGAGTTCGCATATTTATCACTGATAAACGGCGTTGGTGTGATGAACTCAAGGCTAGCGACAGCCATGGCGTTACCACCAACGGCATCATCAGAGCTACATAATTTCGTCGTATCTGTCGTATCGCAGTTATCCAGCCCTTTACCGCCGTAATACACCGCTTTCGGACCAATGTTATTGGACTGGAAGCCACGAACGGTACTGGAACCACCGGCATAGAAGTTCTCATAGAACGGCAGTTCTTTACCGCCCAGACCATCGCCATAACCCCAACGGGTACGACCCAGAACGACCCATTTATGGTCATCATCAATAGGGAAGTAAGACGCGGTATCCAGCGTAACTTTATAGAACTCGTTATCGGAACCAGGGATGGTGACTTTACCGTTCAGGTTAACGCGCGAACCTTCTGTCGGGAAATAACCGCGATCAAGACGATTATAGGTCCAGCCGTAGTTGAAGGTGAAGTCATCCGCAGCAAACCCGTTGCTGTCACTGGATGTGCTTGTCGACTGACCAATAGAGTCCAGATAACGCCACATTGCCACCTGCGGTTGCATGTTGGACAGGTCGTTATGTACGTAACCTAAGCCAGCACGCAGGGTGTTGTATTCGTTAATCGGGAAGCCGAGCGTACCATCCAGACCATAACTTTTGTTGGTATAGGAGGAAAGATCCGCATCATCCGCTTTAAAGTCGTTATAGAAAATACGACCACCCAAACTTACACCATCAACAGTGAAGTAAGGGTTTGTGACAGAGAATTCAGAGTAGGTCTGATAGTCGTTTTTGGTCCCGTTAATGCCAACAGAATAACCTGTGCCTAACCAGTTATCTTGTTGAACACCAACCTGGAAACTCACACCACTTTCAGTACCGTAACCCACACCGAAGTTGAAGCTACCGGTGTTACGCTCTTTCACTTTATAAACAACATCAACTTGATCCGGGCTGCCAGGAACACGCTGGGTATCTGTATCTACTGTTTCAAAGTAGCCGAGACGGTTCAGACGTTCTTTACCCTGGTCAACCAGATCGCTGCCTAACCATGCACCTTCCATCTGACGCATTTCGCGGCGCAGAACGGAATCTTTGGAGGTATCGTTACCTTCAAAGCGGATCTTACGCACGTAGAAACGGTTACCGGCATCGACATTCACACGCAGCTTAACGGTTTTATCAGCATCGTTGATTTCAGGCTGAGTTTGTACACGTGGATAGGCATAACCATAACGGCCGAGCAGTTTCTTAATGCTGTCTTCCATTTTGGTTACTTTCGCGCCGCTATACAGATCGCCTGGCTGAATTTTAGTCAGTGTCTCGATCTCTGCAGAATGGCCCGCCAGATTTCCACTCACTTCAACACCCGAAAGCTTGTACTGCTCGCCTTCAGTAATGTTAACCGTAATGTAGATACCTTTCTTGTCCGGCGTCAGACTCACCTGAGTAGAATCGATGTTGAAACGGGCATAACCGCGATCCAGATAGTAGCTACGCAGAGTTTCGAGGTCACCCGCAAGCTTTTGCTTCTGGTATTTTCGATCGCCAACCACGTTCCACCATGGTACTTCATCACGCAACTGGAACGTTGAAATCAACTCATCGGTGGTGAAAGCATGGTTACCAACGATGTTGATCTGTTGGATCTTCGCAGAGACACCTTCCTGGAAGACCAGCTTAAGGTCTACACGGTTACGCGGCAGCGGTGTGACAACCGCTTTCACGCTAGCGCTGTATTTACCGACGCTGTAGTAGAAGTCTTCCAGTCCTTTCTCAATATCGGAGAGAGTTGTGCGGTCCAGGGATTCACCCACACGGACACCAGATGCTTCAAGGTTCTGCTTGAGCATGTCATCTTTAACCGACTTGTTGCCGGAGAAAGTGATACTGGCGATCGTCGGGCGTTCTTTTACCTGAACCAGCAGCGTATCACCATCACGCAGGACGCGGACGTCCTCAAAGTTGCCAGTGGCAAACAGAGCACGGATGGTGTTACTGATATCATCATCATTAACCGTGTCGCCAGGGCGCACAGGCATACTGAGGAGGGCTGCACCAACGGCGACACGCTGAAGGCCTTCGAAATGAATGTCTTTCACTACGAACCCGTCAGCACCGTATACGGTTGCGCTGCTAAACAGCAGCGACGCTATGAGCAACTTTTTCATCGCCATCGTTATTATGCGTTCTTCCTAACTAACTCTCTTACAACCGAGAGAAATCATTGAAAAGTGCAAGCCCCATTAACAGCACCAGCAAAATCGAGCCAATGCGATAACTAAAGTCTTGAACTCGCTCGGATACCGGTCCGCCTTTTAGCTTTTCAATCGCTAAAAACAGCAGATGACCCCCGTCTAACACGGGAAGCGGGAACAGGTTGATTATCCCCAGGTTCACGCTAATGAGCGCGAGAAACATGAGATAGTAAATCACCCCGAACTCCGCTGACATCCCAGCCCCCTGGGCAATAGAGATTGGCCCACTGAGGTTGTTCAGTTTCACATCACCGGTTATCAATTTCCCCAACATGTTGACCGTTAGCTTCATCAGTTGCCATGTTTTATCCGTGGCTTCAAGAATGGCACTAAACGGCCCATACTGGCGTATTGTCTTATACTCATCTGGCAGTGGGATCACTTTAGGCACAACGCCTGCGAACCCCTCAGCCCTACCGCTACCCGATTTAGTATCCGGAATTAACGTCAGAGAGAGCGGACTCCCCTGCCTTTCTACTTCTAGCGCGAGCGAAACACCTGGATTATCGCGCACCAGATTAACAAAGGTCATCCATTGTGTTAATGGCTGACCATCGACTTTAACGATCCTGTCGCCCGCTTGCAAACCCGCTTTACTCGCCGCTGAATTTACCTGTACTTCGGCTAATACCGGCTCGATCTGCGCGCTACGAGGACGAATACCCAACGCTGAAACGGGATCTTCTTTATCAGGCTCGAAATCCCAGTGGCGTAAGTTCAGGACTTTCTCCTGCCGCTGATCAGACCCAAACGGCGACACGCTGACAGTTGCCTGCTCATCACCAATCTTGGCAACCAGTTGTAGTCGCACGGCATCCCAATCAGGGGTTTCGATGCCATCAATCGCTTTAAGTTCCATCCCAGGATTAATTTGCGCATTTGCCGCGATGGAATTAGGGGCAATTTCACCCACCACCGGACGCACACCAGGAACACCGATGATAAACACCAGCCAGTAAGCGAAGATAGCAAAGATAAAGTTGGCTACCGGACCGGCAGCAATGATAGCAGCACGTTGGCCAACAGTTTTGTTGTTGAACGCATAGTGCCGCAATTCGGGGGCTACAGGCTCAACACGCTCGTCGAGCATTTTGACATAGCCACCCAGAGGAATAAGTGCGATGACAAATTCAGTGCCATGGCGATCGGTGCGTTTCCAGAGTGATTTACCAAACCCGATGGAGAATCGCTCCACTCGCACACCACAGCGCCGAGCAACCCAGAAATGGCCAAATTCATGCACGGTAATCAGTACACCCAGTGCAACAATGAACGCCGCCAGATTCCAGAGAATGCTCAGCATAAAACCTTCCGTTAAATCGTCCCGAATACCAGTAACAACAGGCAGGCAAACACAGGGACCGCAGCTGTCAGGCTATCAATGCGATCCAGAATACCGCCATGACCTGGAATAAGGTGACCACTGTCCTTAATCCCTGCTTCACGCTTGAACATACTTTCAGTCAAATCACCGAGTACCGATGCCAGCGCAGCAAAAATGGAGCAAACCAGCAACGTTGACGGTGCGACTTCGAGATTCGCCCAGACACCGTAGCCCCAGGAAATCACCGCGGCCGTAAACAGGCCACCGATAAACCCTTGCCAGGTTTTACCAGGGGAAACCTTTGGCGCAAGTTTATGCTTGCCAAACAGTTTACCAAACATATAGGCCCCGGAGTCAGCCCCCCAGACGAGAATCATGACATAAAGCAGCCAAAATGCACCGCTGTAGTGATTGTCATCATAGTGCCAGGCGCGCAGCGCGAGCATACCCCAGAAAAAAGGAACAATTGTGAGCAGGCCGAAAATAAGACGCAGAACTTTAGATTCACGCCATACTGCCGCTGAGCCTGGATAAAAAAGCACCAGCAAGAGTGCAACACCCCACCAGCCTAGCGACGCCCACAGTGCGCCAGCAACCAATGGCTGATGAATATCATGATGGTATTCAGGCAACGTAAACAGCATCAGCGCCAATAACAGGCCACAGAGCACCGCCAGCCATACCCGCTGAGTGCGTGAGGTAAAGCCGCTAAACTGTCCCCATTCCCACGCGGCAAGCATACATACCACCAGCGTGACAATAGCGAATCCCACCGGAGGCAGTAAAAACAGCGCCGCAATAACAATAGGTATTAATACAAAAGCGGAAATCAGGCGATACTTCAGCAAAAGCTACCCCCATCAGGCTTTGTCGCCACCAGGCTCGGTGCCGCCGAAACGACGCTCTCGATTGGCAAAGGCATGCAGCGCACCTTCAAAGTCTTGTTCATCAAAATCGGGCCAAAGAACATCTGTAAAGTAAAGTTCGGCATAGGCAATTTGCCACAGCAAGAAGTTACTAATACGATGCTCTCCCCCTGTCCTAATTACTAAATCCACGGGAGTCAGTTCATTCATGCAGATTTGCTTACTCAGCGCCTCTTCATCAATTTGGTCGGGTCTCAACAGCCCTTCCTGAACCTGTTCAGCCAAATGCCGAACGCCCTGGATAATATCCCAACGCCCGCCGTAATTCGCCGCAATATTGAGTGTCAGACCTGTGTTATTTTCGGTCAACGCCTCAGCTTTACGAATACGTTCCTGCAGACGCGAGTTAAAACGACTGGTATCACCAATGATGCACAGACGGACGTTGTGGCGGTGCAGGCTTTTTACTTCACTGTCGAGCGCCCACACAAATAACTCCATCAACGCGCTCACTTCCTGCGCGGGTCGATTCCAGTTTTCACTGCTAAAAGCATAGAGCGTTAACGCATCAATGCCGTTATTGGCGGCAAAAGAAACGGCGCGGCGAACAGATTTCGCCCCAGCTTTATGCCCAAAGGCCCGTATCTTCCCTTGTCTTTTCGCCCAGCGGCCATTGCCATCCATAATGATTGCGACATGACGACAGCCATGTGCTGGCAAGTTTACGCTTAATGGTTGATTCACAGACAACATAACGCGTTTTTAGTCCCTGAAAAGGATTTAACGGTACTCAGGAATACTGAAGCCTATACACAAAAAAGCCGTGTCAAACCACGGCTTACCTGACCACATAAAGCCAAATACCTGCGATCAGGTGGCGCAGACTATATCACTGAAGCACAACGCTAACAAATAGCACGACCACTAGTGGGTGGATTATCACCAGCTTGAGAGACGAGTCACCTGTTTTTGCGCCACAATACGTGCATCAGCATCGACAGTCAGCACCTCTTCTACGCTTTGCGGCTCACGTAAATCCATCATTTCCAGAACAGATAGATTTAATGCGGCAATATCCGTAAAGCGGATTTGCTGTGCAAGAAACGCGGCAACGGTAATTTCATTAGCCGCATTGAGTGCTGTTGTCGCTGCCTGCCCCTGGTCGAACGCTTCCATCGCCAGCTTCAGGCACGGATAGCGGTCATAATCAGGCTCGCTGAACGTCAGTGAACTTAGCTTGCAAAAATCGAGCGGCTTTACGCCAGACTGCACACGGTTTGGCCACGCCATCGAATGTGCAATGGGTGTACGCATATCCGGCTCACCCAGTTGCGCAAGCACACTGCCATCCTGGTAACGCACCATGGAGTGAATCACCGATTGCGGGTGGATCAGTACTTCCATCTGTTTTGCAGAGGCATTGAACAGCCAACGCGCTTCAATGTATTCCAGACCTTTGTTCATCATGGTGGCTGAATCGACTGAAATCTTGCGTCCCATCGACCAGTTCGGGTGACGACATGCCTGATCCGGCGTCATCGCGCTCAATTCAGACAGTGGCGTTTCCCGGAACGGGCCACCAGACCCGGTAAGCAGAATGGACACAACACCATTTTGCTCCAGATCAGCGTACCCCAGGTTTTGCTGAAAAGGTTGCGGCAAACTCTGAAAAATAGCGTTGTGTTCGCTGTCGACAGGTAAAAGACGTGCACCTCGTTGCTTAACTGCATCCATAAACAAGCGCCCACAGGTCACCAGTGACTCTTTGTTCGCCAGTAAGACGGTTTTCCCCGCATCAATAGCGGCAAGCGTCGGCAAAAGCCCTGCCGCACCGACGATTGCCGCCATGACCTGATCAACATCATCAAGTGAAGCCATATCACATGCCGCCTGCTGACCACTCAGAACGTCAGTGTGACTGCCTTTTTCAAGAAGCAATGCCTTAACCTGGCGAGCACTGTCCTCGTCATCCATAACCGCATAGCGGGGGGTAAACTCAAGACATTGCTCAACCATACGCTGAACATTTTTACCGGCCACCAGGGCAGTCACTGCGTAATGTTCAGGGTTATGGCGAACGACGTCGAGAGTGCTACAACCGATAGAGCCAGTTGAGCCGAGGAGAGTTAAATGCTTCATGAGATGTCCGGAAAAAATTAAACCAGAAAAAAGCAAAACGCCGCCAGCAAAGTCACCAGGACTTTCTGTACGGCGTTCAATCAGATTACGACAGAAATCAGAACTGCATCAGTTCCGCTTCTTTATCTGCCAGCGCCGCATCAAGTTTCTTGATGGCAGCGTCAGTCAGTTTCTGCACGTCGTCCTGAGAACGGCGATCGTCGTCTTCACTGATTTCTTTATCTTTCAGCAGGGCTTTCACTTTATCGTTCGCATCACGGCGCACGTTACGAACAGCAACGCGCCCCTGCTCTGCTTCACCACGAACAACTTTGATCAACTCTTTACGACGTTCTTCCGTCAGCGCTGGCAGTGGTACGCGGATGTCAGTACCTGCGGAGCTTGGGTTCAGACCCAGGTCGGACGCCATAATCGCTTTCTCAACGGCCGGCCCCATAGAGCGATCGAATACGTTGATTTTCAGCGTACGGGTATCTTCAACCGTGACGCTTGCCAACTGACGCAGTGGTGTTGGTGTACCGTAGTATTCCACGATAATGCCATCAAGCAGGCTTGGGGAAGCACGACCAGTACGCACTTTGCTGATTTGGTTTTTGAAGGCTTCTACGCATTTATCCATGCGCACTTCTGCATCTTTTCTGATTTCGTTAATCACGTTACGAATCCTTGAAAACTTGTCTCAGGCAGACTATCCGCCAGCACCACCGTTAAAAGATGTGCTAAGTATAGCCCTGTTTAATTCATGACAGCGCCCGGGGCGCGTCCAGGTAAAAAACCGCAATAAAGTAGAGCCGAATCTTACCTGTATTTACCGCCAACGGAAATTATTCCGTAATCAAAGTGCCTTCTTTTTCACCCATCACTACGCGACGCAGTGCACCAGGTTTATTCATGTTGAAGACACGAATTGGCAGTTTGTGGTCTCGGGCCAGCGTGAAGGCGGCAAGATCCATCACTTTCAGCTCTTTATCCAGAACTTCGTTGTAGGTCAGCTGTTCGTACATGGTCGCCGTGGGATCTTTGGCTGGATCGGCTGTAAACACGCCATCTACTTTCGTTGCTTTAAGCACAACGTCGGCTTCAATTTCAATCCCGCGCAGACATGCCGCAGAGTCGGTGGTAAAGAACGGATTCCCTGTACCCGCAGAGAGGATCACTACGCGGTTGTTACGCAGCAGGCTAATGGCCTCTGCCCAGCTGTAGTTATCACATACACCATTCAGTGGAATAGCAGACATCAGACGGGCGTTTACATAGGCGCGATGAAGCGCATCACGCATGGCCAGGCCATTCATCACGGTTGCCAGCATACCCATGTGGTCGCCCACAACACGGTTCATCCCCGCTTTCGCCAGACCAGCACCACGGAAAAGGTTGCCACCGCCAATGACCACGCCAACCTGAATGCCCAGTTCGACCAGTTCTTTGATTTCCTGTGCCATGCGATCAAGGATGCTTGCGTCAATACCGAAGCCTTCCGATCCCTGCAGCGCTTCGCCACTCAGCTTAAGCAGAATGCGTTTGTACACGGGTTTTGCATTGGTAGCCATGTTTCTTTCCTGAGACTGTCAACGATTAAGATGGGGGTTAATTCTGGCGACATGATATGTCGCATATCAGCACAGTGATACAGCAACCTGTCTGATTTTCGTGTGACGGGTGACAAAAAGAAGCCGCCCTCAGGCGGCTCCTTTTCATTATTAAGACTGCTTGGACATTGCAGCAACTTCTGCTGCGAAGTCAGTCTCAACTTTCTCGATGCCTTCGCCCACTTCGAAGCGGATGAAGCCAGTCACGTCAGCGTTATGCTCTTTCAGCAGCTGAGCAACAGACTTGCTTGGGTCCATTACGAAAGGCTGACCAGTCAGAGAAACTTCGCCGGTGAATTTCTTCATGCGGCCTTCAACCATTTTCTCTGCGATTTCTTTTGGCTTACCAGACTGCATCGCGATATCCAGCTGAACCTGGTACTCTTTCTCTACCACTTCAGCAGACACGTCTTCTGGTTTAACGAATTCTGGTTTGCTTGCAGCGATGTGCATTGCCAGCTGTTTAACCAGCTCTTCATCAGCACCTTTAGCCGCAACCAGAACACCGATACGTGCGCCGTGCTGGTAAGAGCCCAGAACGTCACCTTCCAGAGAAGAAACGCGACGGATGTTGATGTTCTCACCGATTTTAGCAACCAGCGCAACACGTTCTTCTTCGAACTGTGCTTTCAGAACTTCAACGTCAGTGATTTTGCCAGCAACAGCTGCGTCCAGAACTTTGTTAGCAAATGCCTGGAAGCCGCCATCTTTAGCAACGAAGTCAGTCTGGCAGTTAACTTCCAGAATGATACCGTAGTTGCCGTTGATCTTAGTGATGATCACGCCGTCAGCAGCAACGTTACCTGCTTTTTTCGCCGCTTTGATCGCACCAGATTTACGCATGTTTTCGATTGCCAGCTCGATGTCGCCGTTTGCTTCAGTCAGCGCTTTTTTGCAATCCATCATGCCTGCGCCAGTACGCTCGCGCAGCTCTTTTACCAGGGATGCGGTAATTTCAGCCATTCTTTAATCCTCGGGAGAGATGACCTGCCCGGTTTTAAGAAACCAAACAGGCTTAAAAGTGAAAAAGGGGCCAGATAGAGGCCCCTATTTATACACGGTACTAAATAAGGGTTAGAACCTTATTATTCAGCTTCTACGAAGCTTTCTTCCGCCTGAGAAGCCAGATCCTGGGAACGGCCTTCACGAACGGTAGTAGCAACAGCGCTCAGGTACAGGCTAACAGCACGGATTGCATCGTCGTTACCCGGGATAACGAAGTCAACACCGTCCGGATCGGAGTTGGTATCAACGATAGCGAATACCGGGATACCCAGGTTGTTAGCTTCTTTGATTGCGATGTGCTCGTGGTCAGCATCGATTACGAACAGCGCGTCTGGCAGGCCGCCCATATCTTTGATACCGCCCAGGCTGTTTTCCAGCTTGTCCAGCTCACGAGTGCGCATCAGCGCTTCTTTTTTGGTCAGCTTGTCGAAAGTACCGTCCTGAGACTGAGTTTCCAGATCTTTCAGGCGTTTGATTGACTGACGAACGGTTTTCCAGTTAGTCAGCATGCCGCCCAACCAGCGATGGTTCACGAAGAACTGGTCGCAGCTGTTAGCAGCATCTTTCACAGCTTCGCTTGCAGCGCGCTTAGTACCAACGAACAGAATCTTACCTTTACGGGAAGAGATCTTGTTCAGCTCAGCCAAGGCTTCGTTGAACATTGGTACAGTTTTCTCAAGGTTGATGATGTGAACTTTGTTACGTGCGCCGAAGATGAAAGGCTTCATTTTCGGGTTCCAGTAACGGGTCTGGTGACCAAAGTGAACACCAGCCTTGAGCATGTCGCGCATGGAAACAGTTGCCATGTTTTAAAACCTCTATTTAAAAGTTGGGGTTATGCCTCCACGTATCCCATATTACCGACCCCAAAGGGCACCCCGGAATATGTGTCGATACGTGTGTGTTGTTACACAAAGTGAGATTTGTCGCCTCCGTCCATTCTGTGTATATGAAATGGATCGGAAGTCCGGCGCGCTTTATACCACAAAATGCAGCCAGAAACCAACAGTTGTTGGCGGGGTGTGCTGTTAATGATTCTCAATTTGGCAGCGAGTACGCCAGACTGATACCATTGACGACACGTAGATTAGTATTGTCGAAAAAAACGACACCGATGGACAGATTACATGGCTATCTCTATTAAGACACCTGAAGAAATTGAAAAGATGCGCGTCGCCGGTCGTCTGGCCGCTGAAGTGCTGGAAATGATCGAACCTTTTGTTAAGCCCGGCGTAAGCACTGGCGAGCTGGATCGTATCTGTAATGACTACATTGTAAATGAGCAACATGCCGTCTCCGCCTGCCTCGGCTACCACGGTTTCCCGAAATCCGTTTGCATCTCTATTAATGAAGTGGTCTGTCACGGCATTCCTGATGATGCGAAACTGCTGAAAGATGGCGATATCGTTAATATCGATGTGACCGTTATTAAAGACGAATATCACGGCGACACCTCGAAGATGTTTATTGTCGGCAAACCGACCATTCTGGGTGAACGTTTATGCAAAGTGACCCAGGAAAGCCTCTACCTGGCGCTGAAAATGGTTAAGCCAGGCATTCGTCTGCGCACTATCGGTGCGGCTATTCAGAAATTCGTTGAAGCTGAAGGTTTTTCCGTGGTGCGCGAATACTGTGGTCACGGCATTGGTCGTGTGTTCCACGAAGAGCCACAGGTTCTGCACTATGATGCAGATGACGGCGGTGTTGTCCTGCAAAAAGGCATGACCTTTACCATCGAACCTATGGTCAACTCCGGCGATTACCGTATCCGCACCATGAAAGATGGCTGGACGGTGAAAACCAAAGACAGAAGCTTGTCTGCGCAGTACGAGCATACTATTGTGGTAACAGACAACGGCTGCGAAATTATGACGTTGCGCAAGGATGACACCATCCCGGCAATACTGACGCACAACGAATGATAAAAAGCCGGCAAATGCCGGCTTTTTTAATGGCTATAGTTTTTTCTTATGGGTGGCACGCGATGAGTAATCTTTTACCTGAACAGTATGCTAATACGGCACTCCCCACCCTTCCCGATCAGCCCGATAACCCCGGCGTCTGGCCTCAACAAGAGCTGACCTGCGCTGATATTAAAGCGCATATGGATGTTTTCCATCGCTGGCTAGGTAGCGCGTTTGATGCAGGGATCTCTGCTGAAGCGCTCATCGAAGCACGCACCGAGTTTATCGACCAGTTGTTGCAACGCCTGTGGATTGACTATGGATTCGGACAAATCAGCGATGTGGCACTGGTTGCCGTCGGCGGCTATGGGCGTGGCGAATTACATCCTTTATCCGATATCGATCTTTTGATCCTGAGCCGTAAAAAGCTGTCAGACGATCAGGCGCAAAAAATAGGTGAATTGCTCACCCTTCTGTGGGATGTGAAGCTGGAAGTCGGTCACAGCGTCCGGACGCTGGAAGAGTGTCTGCTTGAAGGACTATCGGATCTCACCGTTGCCACCAACCTGATTGAAACGCGCCTGTTAATTGGCGATGTTGCTCTGTTTCTTGAGCTGCAAAAACACATTTTCAGCGACGGTTTTTGGCCTTCTGAAAAGTTTTTCGCCGCCAAGGTTGAAGAACAAAACGTGCGCCACCAGCGCTACCACGGAACCAGCTATAACCTTGAGCCAGATATTAAAAGTAGCCCCGGAGGCCTGCGCGATATCCACACGTTGCAGTGGGTTGCGCGCCGCCACTTTGGTGCAACGTCGCTGGATGAAATGGTCGGTTTCGGCTTCTTAACCGAAGCCGAGCGCAACGAGCTAAACGAATGTCTGCATCTCCTGTGGCGTATTCGCTTTGCTCTGCATCTGGAACTTAACCGCTACGATAACCGTCTGCTTTTCGACCGCCAGCTTAGTGTCGCCCAGCGTCTGAACTACAGCGGTGAAGGTAACGAACCGGTTGAGCATATGATGAAGGATTTCTTCCGTGTCACTCGTCGTGTCACTGAGCTAAACCAGATGCTGCTGCAACTGTTCGACGAGGCCATTCTGGCGCTCACTGCCGATGAAAAACCGCGTCCTGTTGATGATGAATTCCAGTTACGCGGTACGCTTATCGATCTGCGCGATGAAACACTGTTTATCCGCGAGCCGGAAGCGATCCTGCGAATGTTCTACACCATGGTTCGCAACAGCACGATCACCGGAATTTACTCCACAACACTGCGCCATTTGCGCCATGCGCGTCGCCATCTGACTCAGCCACTGTGTTATATCCCGGAAGCGCGTTCGCTCTTTTTAAGCATGCTCCGCCACCCAGGCGCAGTCAGCCGTGGCTTGTTGCCTATGCATCGCCACAGTGTACTGTGGGCTTATATGCCGCAATGGTCACACATTGTGGGCCAGATGCAGTTCGATCTTTTCCACGCCTATACCGTAGATGAGCACACGATCCGCGTCATGCTCAAACTGGAGAGCTTCGCCAAAGAAGAGACTCGCTCCCGTCACCCATTGTGTGTCGAACTGTGGCCACGTCTCACACATCCAGAACTGATTTTGATCGCCGCGCTGTTCCACGATATTGCCAAAGGCCGGGGCGGAGACCATTCGGTACTGGGTGCACAAGACGTCCTCAAATTTGCCGAACTGCACGGCCTGAATTCACGTGAAACGCAACTTGTCGCCTGGCTGGTACGCCATCATCTGCTGATGTCAGTCACCGCACAGCGCCGTGATATTCAGGATCCGGAGGTCATTAAGCAGTTTGCCGAAGAGGTGCAAACCGAGAACCGTCTGCGCTATCTGGTCTGCCTGACAGTGGCTGATATTTGCGCCACCAATGAGACGCTGTGGAACAGCTGGAAACAGAGCCTGTTGCGCGAGCTATATTTCGCGACGGAAAAACAGCTGCGACGCGGGATGCAAAACACCCCAGACATGCGCGAGCGCGTCCGTCACCACCAGCTCCAGGCCCTGGCGCTACTGCGGATGGAAAACATTGATGAAGAAGCATTACATCAAATCTGGGCACGCTGTCGCGCGAACTACTTTGTACGCCATAGCCCAAATCAGCTTGCCTGGCATGCACGGCATTTACTGAAGCACGATTTGTCGAAACCGATGATCTTGCTCAGCCCACAAGCCACGCGCGGCGGCACGGAGATCTTCATCTGGAGCCCGGACAGAGCCTATCTGTTCGCTGCCGTGTGTGCGGAGCTGGACCGGCGCAATCTGAGCGTTCATGACGCGCAAATTTTCACGACCCGCGACGGAATGGCGATGGATACCTTTATCGTGCTGGAGCCGGACGGGAGTCCACTTTCGGCAGATCGCCACGAAGGCATTCGATTTGGTCTGGAACAAGCCATTACCCAGCACAGCTGGCAGCCACCACAGCCTCGTCGTCAGCCCGCCAAATTGCGCCATTTTACTGTCGATACCGAGGTCAATTTCCTGCCGACCCACACCGACCGTAAATCCTTCCTGGAGCTGATAGCGCTCGATCAGCCTGGACTGCTTGCCCGCGTCGGCCAGGTTTTTGCCGATCTGGGAATTTCGCTTCACGGAGCCAGAATTACAACCATTGGCGAGCGAGTAGAAGATTTATTCATAATCGCAACCGCCGACAGGCGCGCACTTAATAATGCGTTGCAACGAGAGGTACAACAACGGTTGACAGCAGCCCTCAATCCAAACGATAAAGGGTGACGTGTTTTTTAGTGAAATGGATAGAGTAAACAATGCAGCAGTTACAGAACGTTATTGAGTCCGCTTTTGAGCGTCGTGCCGACATCACTCCGGCAAATGTGGATACCGTAACCCGCGAAGCGGTTAACCAGGTGATCTCCCTGCTTGATTCCGGCGCACTTCGCGTCGCGGAAAAAATTGATGGCCATTGGGTAACCCATCAGTGGCTGAAGAAGGCCGTGCTGCTCTCTTTCCGTATTAACGATAACCAGGTTATCGACGGTGCAGAAAGCCGCTACTTCGATAAAGTACCCATGAAATTCGCCGATTACGACGAAGCGCGTTTCCAGAAAGAAGGCTTCCGTGTCGTTCCACCGGCAGCGGTTCGTCAGGGTGCATTCATTGCGCGTAATACTGTCCTGATGCCATCTTATGTGAACATCGGTGCATACGTTGACGAAGGTACGATGGTGGATACCTGGGCAACCGTGGGTTCTTGTGCTCAGATCGGCAAAAACGTTCACCTGTCCGGCGGCGTGGGTATCGGTGGTGTACTGGAGCCTCTGCAGGCTAACCCAACCATCATCGAAGATAACTGCTTCATCGGCGCACGCTCTGAAGTCGTTGAAGGCGTGATCGTTGAAGAAGGCTCAGTCATCTCCATGGGCGTTTACATCGGCCAAAGCACCCGCATTTATGACCGTGAAACCGGTGAGGTTCACTACGGTCGCGTGCCAGCAGGCTCCGTTGTCGTTTCCGGCAACCTGCCGTCAAAAGATGGCAAATACAGCCTGTACTGTGCAGTGATTGTGAAGAAAGTTGATGCTAAAACCCGCGGCAAAGTCGGCATTAATGAATTGCTGCGTACTATCGATTAATCCGGTATAACAAAAAGCGGGGGCAACCCCGCTTTTTTTGTATCCGGGGGTAGCGAAATTAGATTTTTTCGTTAATTATTCAAAGGTTATGTTGAGATCAAAGGGTACCGCTATGTACGATAATCTGAAAAGTCTGGGCATTACCAATCCTGATGAAATTGATCGTTACAGCCTCCGCCAGGAAGCCAATAACGATATTCTGAAAATCTATTTTCACAAGGACAAGGGCGAGTTTTTTGCAAAGAGCGTGAAGTTTAAATACCCACGTCAGCGTAAGACTGTCGTCGCTGATGGCATCGGGCAGGGATACAAAGAGGTTCAGGAGATTAGCCCGAACCTGCGCTATGTGATCGATGAACTCGATCAGATCTGCCAACGTGACCGCACCGAAGTGGATCTTAAACGTAAGATCCTGGATGACCTGCGCCATCTGGAAAGCGTTGTCACCAACAAGATCAGTGAAATCGAAGCCGATCTTGAGAAGTTGACTCGCACCAAATAAGCCAGGTGCGGCCTGATGCTTTCCCCCTCCTCTCCCTATGAGGAGAGGGAGCAAACACTAAAACGGCAACCTAAGGTTGCCGTCTTGCATTTACCTACCGCTGCTCATCCAGTTGCAACGCCACATACAATAACAACCTGTCGTCAAAATTCCCCAGATCCAGACCCGTTAGCTCCGAAATCCGGTTAAGTCTATATTCCAGCGTATTACGGTGGATAAACAGTGCCTTAGATGTTGCCAAAGGCTGCACGTTATGACGAAACCAGGCCTGCAATGTACGGCGCAACAGCCCATTGTTATCCATCGCTTTCAGGCGAACCAAAGGACGCGCCAGTTCATTGGCCTGCCAACCACCGCGCAAGCTGTCGAGTAACACCGGTAACATCAAATCCTGATAGAAATAGCTACGGCTTTCGGGCATACGTTGTTTACCGACCATCATCGTGGTGCGTGCCGTACGCCACGAACGGGCAATACTGCCTGGCCCGGTAAAGTAGTTTCCTAATGCAACGCGAAAACGGAGCTGGCCGTTCTCTTTCATACGGGCGATCAGTTGGTCGACTCGTCGGCGGTGATCTTCTGCATCCCAGCGGCCAAACTGATTGAGTGCTGGCTTAAGTACAACCATCTCCGTCAGGGAGACAATCGCGACGAGGTTATTACGTTCCGGTGTAGCCAGCGCATTTTGCAGCTGTTGCAGTTCCGCCATCGCACTGTCTACCCCTAACTGGCCGCTATCCACCTCTATCACCGCCACCACGCGCGGCTGATTGAGGTCGATTCCCAGACGCTGTGCCCATTCACTGAGAGCGGGCGTGTGTTCTTCAGCCTGAATCAGGTTCATGACCAGCTCTTCACGCAGGCGGCTATCCTGCGCCAGCAGATGCATTAGCCGTGACTGCTCCAGCATCATCTCTGCCGTCATGCACACCAGTTCACCGTATTTTCGCAGTGACTCTGGCTCTCCGGTCAAGCCAATCACACCGACAATTTCACCTTCAAGCCGCAGAGGTAAATTAATGCCCTGACGTACACCGTGGAGATGTTTTGCAACGGCATCATCAATATCCACCACGCGCCCCTGAGAGAGCACCAGCAGTGCGCCTTCGTGCAATTCCCCAATACGCTCCCGATCGCCACTGCCAATAATACGGCCACGCGCATCCATTACGTTAATATTGGTATCAATGATGCGCATAGTACGTGCCACGATATCCTGCGCCATTTTGGTATCGAGATGCCAGCCAGCCATGTAACCCTCCTGTGAGCAGAGCTCAAGCATAGGGGAGTTCAATCACTGCTACATTGTGCGAATGCACAAAGTCAGGGGGAGAAGTATGGACTTGTGGAAAGGGTCACAGAAACAGGAAAACCCTCTGCCCGAACGCGAGCAGAGGGTTGAGAGGGTTACTGCATTAACAGGTAGAGTGAAGAATCACCACGCTGAATATTCAACGCCAGCACAGACGGTTTGCTGTCGAGAATTTTGCGCAGTTCGGCAATGTTTTTCACGGGTTGCTGGTTAGCCCCCATGATCACATCACCTTTTTTCAGGCCGATTCGGGCTGCCGGAGAATTCGCTTTCACGTTATTCACCACCACGCCTTTATCGTCACCCTTGTTGCTCATCTCAGCCCCTTCAATACCGCTGAAGATAGAGCTGGAGTCAACCTGAGTCTGGCTGCTCTGCTGCAGTTCAAGGCTCACGTTCACCGGTTTACCATCACGCAGCAGACCCAACTGAATTTTGCTACCCACCGGCATCGAGCCCACTTCGGCACGCAGCGCTGCAAAACTGATGATAGGCTTACCGTTCAGAGAGGTGATCACATCACCTGCTTTGATACCAGCCTTCGCCGCAGATGAATTTGGCATAACCTGGCTGACAAATGCCCCGCGCTGAGCGTCAACTTTCATCGCTTTCGCCAGTTCAGAGTTCAGTTCAGTACCCAGAATGCCCAACTCACCGCGTTTAACCTGGCCATACTGCACCATCTGAGCCGTCAGGTTTTTCACCATGTTGCTCGGGATAGCAAAACCGATACCAATATTGCCACCGTCTGGCGCCAGGATCGCGGTGTTGATACCAATCAACTCGCCGTTCAGGTTAACCAGCGCACCGCCCGAGTTACCCCGGTTAATCGCGGCATCCGTCTGGATAAAGTTTTCGTAGTTTTCAGCGTTCAGGCCGCTACGTCCCAGCGCAGAGACAATACCCGAGGTTACGGTTTCACCCAGACCGAACGGGTTACCGATTGCAACGGTGTAGTCACCAACGCGCAGTGCGTCAGAATCGGCGATTTTAATCGCTGTCAGGTTTTTCGGATCCTGAATCTGAATCAGTGCGATGTCAGAGCGTGGGTCTTTCCCCACCACTTTTGCATCGAATTTACGACCATCACTCAGCTGAACTTTGATGCTGTTAGCATTATCGACAACGTGGTTGTTGGTTACGACATAGCCTTTCGCCGCATCGATGATAACGCCAGAGCCAAGAGCCATGAATTTCTGCTGTTGACCGCCACCGTTGCTGCTTCCGCTGTCATCACCTGCCCCCCCCCCCTGACAGAACGGGGAGCTCTGGAATGGCGAACCGTCCTGACAGAACGGGGAGTTATCGCCAAAGAACTGCTGGAAGTTACGCGGCATACGCGGCGTATTGACGGTTGTACTGCCCTCAACGTTAATGCTCACCACCGATGGCATCACTTTTTCGAGCATCGGGGCCAGGCTAGGCATCTGCTGCGCGGTTGCAGCCGAAGACGCGGTCTCGGCTGCAGTAGCAGACAGAGGAGACAGCGCTAAACCTAAACTCAGAGCCAGTGCACTCATTGCTAATGTGGTTTTTTTCATGTTTCTCAATCTCTATTTTACAGATAACGCAAAATTGCTGTGTACATCAGATTCGTTTTATAGCGCGAAGTTCCGGGATTAAGTTTATGGAAAAAGTAAAAATTTATTGGTCGTCTTTACAAAACTCAGTGTTTATTCAACCGCCATGAGCTTGCGGTATTCATCCCACGCATACAAATCCGTCATTCCGCTGATATAGTCCTGAATCAGTCGACAACGATAATAATATTCCAGCACTGGCCAGCGGGAAGTCTGGCGATCAATTTTGCTCACTGCTTCAACATAGGCAAGACGATGTCGTGTTGAAAGTTTATGGAACAGGCGGGATTCAATAGGCAAGCGCCGCACACGTTCTTTTTCTACCAGTTCGCTAAACTCATCGACTGATAATTGCAGTAACGGGCGATAAATTTCCAGCAGACCACTTATGACCCGATAACCTTGTAATTCCAGTTGTTCAACGTCCGGGTGGCTGAACACATGGCGTACGGCTACATTCTTATATAACTCAAGAAGTTGACTAAAGCTGCTGTCATCTTCCAGCAAGGCGTGATTGAATTCACCGGTAAAAATCGTCGGTAAATTGTCAATAAAGCGGGCTGCGGCATAGGGGACCAACTTATTTAATGTGTTGACCCGTAAATACATAAAGAACTGATCTTCCGTACTGCGGCTAAGAGAATTAGAACGCGATTTCTCCCACGCGTTTTCGACGACCTGAGCAAACAGAGATCCTTTTTCATGTTTACCCCAGGCATCATAAAGATGCTGATAAAGTTCTTCGACGCTGAATATTCTTTTTTCAACCGCGTCTTCCAGGTCTGCAACACAATAGGAAATATCGTCGGCCGCTTCCATTATCCAGGTTAATGGGAAGCGCCCATTTGGGGTCAGTGAAAGTTCTTTACGCAACCGCTCAATATAGGCTTCTTCCGATAAGTAATAGCCCGGTTTTTTCATCAAATAGCTGTGTGACTCCGGAGGTTCGCCCATCCACCATGCCGGACGCGTATATTTGAGAATACAACCGACTTGCGCCCAGGTCAGGTTCATACGCATCAGGGAATGCACCAGACGGATACCCTGCGCGTTGCCTTCAAAGTGACACAGATCCTGACGTACTTTACGCCGCAAGTCGTTTACAACTTCCTCACCCTCCCGCAAACGTAAGGCGCTGACGACACAACGATCGTCGCTAAGCGGCTGGCTGGCGGCGTCTGAAGGGAACAACCGCTGTTTGAACCAGTCATTAATAGCGGCCTCCCCAAAATGTCCAAAAGGCGGGTTGCCAATATCGTGCATCAGACACGCCATCTCAACGATGCTTTCAAACGGCCCGGTCAGTTCATCCAGACCGTAGGTTTCCAGGCGACGTTGCTCTTTAAGACGGCTCAGGATCTCTTTGGCAATATAACGCCCGACCTGCTGAACTTCCATTGAGTGGGTCAGTCGCGTGCGAACTGCCGCATTACGCTCGAGTGGGAAAACCTGTGTTTTTTGCTGTAAGCGGCGGATGGCAGGAGAATTGATAATGCGCCCGCGATCGCTTTCAAAGATACGCAGGATCTCGTGCTCGCTTTTCGCTCCTTGCGGAGAACGGAAACGACGATGCCAGTTAATTTTATTGCGAAAATCGATTGGTTCCATGTGCTCCCCCGCGTGAGAATGCGTTTCCCCGTATGCGCATGATAGACTATGCATCTTAACAAGGCACATCGCGAGTAAATCTATGAAAATCGGCATTATTGGTGCAATGGAAGAAGAAGTTACGCTGCTGCGTGACAAAATTGAGAACCGTCAGACCCTCTCACTGGGTGGTTGTGAAATTTATACCGGCCAGTTGAACGGCGTTGACGTTGCTCTGCTGAAATCAGGCATCGGTAAAGTAGCTGCAGCACTGGGCGCGACGCTGCTGCTCGAACGCTGTAAGCCAGATGTGATCATTAACACCGGCTCTGCTGGCGGTCTGGCTCCAACGCTGAAAGTGGGCGATATCGTGGTATCCGACGAAGCGCGTTATCACGATGCGGATGTCACGGCATTCGGTTACGAATATGGTCAGCTTCCGGGTTGCCCGGCAGGCTTTAAAGCTGATGCGAAACTGATTAGTGCCGCAGAAACCTGCATCGCTGAGCTGAACCTCAACGCTGTGCGCGGCCTGATTGTTAGCGGTGACGCTTTCATCAATGGTTCAGTGGGCCTGGCGAAAATCCGTCACAACTTCCCACAGGCCGTTGCCGTTGAAATGGAAGCCACGGCGATTGCACACGTATGCCACAACTTTAACGTCCCGTTCGTGGTAGTTCGCGCCATTTCAGACGTTGCCGACCAACAGTCACACCTGAGCTTTGACGAGTTCCTGGCCGTCGCAGCAAAACAATCCACCGTAATGGTGGAAACCCTGGTGCAGAAACTGGCTCGTGGGTAAACAGACCTTAAGGGCGCTGGTCGCCCTGTTACTGCTCACACCGGCCTGGCTTTACGCCGCGCCGCGTGTGATTACCCTCTCCCCCGCGAATACTGAGCTGGCTTTTGCCGCCGGGATCACCCCCGTTGGTGTCAGCAGTTATTCCGATTTTCCTCCTGAAGCGAAGCAGATCGAACAAGTCTCGACCTGGCAAGGTATGAATCTTGAGCGCATCGTTGCCCTGAAGCCCGATCTGGTGCTCGCCTGGCGCGGTGGCAATGCCGAGCGGCAGGTAAACCAACTCATCTCTCTGGGCATAAAAGTGCAATGGATTGATGCAGTAAGCATTGAGCAAGTCGCTCAGGCGCTTCGCGATCTTGCCCCTTTCAGCCCAACCCCCAGCAAAGCCGAACAAGCTGCACAACGTATGCTCAGTGACTACGCGGCGCTAAAAACCGAATATGATAAGACCACCAAAAAGCGGGTGTTTCTGCAATTTGGTAGTCAGCCGCTGTTCACTACCGGTCAGGGATCTATCCAGAATCAGGTGCTCGAAATCTGCGGGGGTGAAAATATCTTTGCCGCCAGCCGAGTGCCCTGGCCACAGGTCAGCCGGGAACAGGTCCTGGCACGCCAGCCGCAGGCCATTGTCGTCGTCGGTGACGCAAGCGAAATTCCTAAAATTGAACAATTCTGGCAGCGCCAGTTAAAAATTCCGGTGATTGCCCTGCACAGCGACTGGTTTGAACGCGCCAGCCCGCGTATTATCCTCGCCGCTAAACAGCTCTGCACCGCACTGGCACAAAGTCATTAACGTTGTTTTAGACCCAAACCCGAGGATTTAACGATGCTCGTCTATTGGCTGGATATTCTTGGCACAGCCGTATTTGCTATCTCCGGCGTTTTGCTCGCCGGGAAATTACGCATGGACCCGTTCGGTGTTCTGGTGCTGGGCGTTGTTACCGCCGTTGGCGGCGGCACAATTCGCGATATGGCTCTCGCGAACGGCCCGGTATTTTGGGTGAAAGATCCCACCGATCTGGTGGTGGCGATGGTCACCTGTCTGCTAACAATCGTGCTAGTGCGTCAGCCTCGCAGGCTGCCCAAATGGGTGCTACCGGTGCTGGATGCCGTCGGCCTGGCCGTCTTTGTAGGAATTGGCGTCAATAAAGCCTTTATGGCGAATACCGGACCGATGGTTGCCATCTGCATGGGCGTATTGACGGGCGTCGGGGGTGGCATCATTCGCGACATTCTGGCACGCGAAGTTCCCATGATCCTGCGGACTGAAATCTATGCCACAGCCTGTATTATTGGCGGGATTGTTCATGCCACAGCCTATTACACCTTTGCCGTTCCGCTGGAGAATGCGGCCATGTTGGGTATGGTGGTGACGCTGGCGATTCGGTTAGCGGCTATTCGCTGGCATCTGAAACTGCCGACGTTTGCGCTTGATGAGAATGGCAGGTAAAAAGCAAAACGGTAACCCGAGGGTTACCGTTTTTAGTGCGATTCCGGGATGATGGCATCAGGCCACTCCCGCCGGAAAATCAAATACTGAATGACGAACCACACCCGCAAGTGCTTGTTGCATTCGGGTTCGTCACCACAAAGCGAGAACCTTCCAGGCCTTCGCTGTAATCAACCGCACCGCCCACCAGATATTGCAGGCTCATCGGGTCAACAACCAGCGCGACACCCTGCTTCTCGATAGTCATATCACCATCGTTTACCTGGTCGTCAAAGGTAAAACCGTACTGGAAGCCGCTGCAGCCGCCCCCGGTAATATATACACGCAGTTTCAGATCCGGATTGTCTTCGTCGGCAATCAGGGTTTTCACTTTGTTGGCTGCGGCTTCTGTAAACTCCAGCGGCACAGCGACTACGTCATCACTCATCTTATGCTCCCATGAATACTGCTTACTGCTATTGGGTAAAAATCACCCAATTCTTTTTTTCATTATCTAATACCCTGGTAATTCATTCAAGTATTCTGCGTTGAGGCCCGTTCAGCCTCCTGTTTCGCCAGGGTACGAGCAAGAATGGTGGAGTATAGCGGTTTTCCACCCAGGAATTGGGCCAATAGTGTCGCGCCGAGACAGGTAATGATCATTGGCAAAATGAGCTGATAATTGTCGGTCATTTCCAGAACAAGCACAATTCCGGTCAGCGGAGCACGAAGAGAGGCCGCGAGTAACGCCCCCATTCCCGCAATAGCAAATGTTCCCGCCTCCAGGTGATAAGCCGGAAAGCCTGCTTCCGCCGCCATGCCAAAGGCTGTGCCAAGCAGCGTTCCTAATGCCAGCATGGGCGCAAATATTCCGCCGGGCGCGCCCGAAGAGAAACACAGCAGCGTGGTGATCACTCTGGAGACAAACATAAACAAGAGCAGACCAACGCTAAAATTGCCTGCTGCGGCAATCGGAATGAGCCCAAAGCCTCCGCCTGCAGCATTGGGTTCCACAAATCCCAGTATGCCGCACATCCCGCCAAGCAGACCACCCACGAGCACCCATTTAGTTGTGTTCCCGCCATGGATACGCTGGAACATGTCCTGCGTTCGCAGCACCAGCGTATTAAACAACGGCCCTACAACGCCAAAAATCATACCGAGGATCAGGTAAAGCCAGAGCGTGTTCACCGGTGCGTTGGTCAGCTTTCCCACCTCGATCACTGCACCTTCGCCGTTGAAAATGCGAAAGACGATGCTCGACATGATAACGCCTGTAAACACCGCTTTAATGGAGATCAGGTTGTAGCGAAATTGCGCGCGCATCTCCTCGATAATAAACAGGATGCCCGCCAGAGGGGCGTTAAACGCGGCAGAAAGACCCGCAGCAGCCCCAGTCGCCAGTAACGTATGACGTGATTCAGCGCTACGCATACGGAAGAGATCGCCCACCATACGTCCAAGGTTTCCGCCTAACTGGACGGTTGGCCCTTCGCGTCCCAACACCATACCCGCGCCCAGCGTCCCCATCCCGCCGATAAATTTCACCGGAATAACCCGCCACCAGCGAACCGGACGCAGTTCTTCAAGCGCCCCCTCAATCTCCGGGATCCCAGACCCTCCGGCTTCAGGCGCAAATCTGCGAACCAAAAAATAGCCGGCCATCGCCAGTAATGCGGACAAGCCAAACGCCATGACCCAAACTACCCAGCCGCGATCCGCGTATCCCGCAACCGTACCAATGCGCCAGTTCAGGACCACATTAACGGCCTTTTCGAACGCCACACCAGCCAGCCCTGCCAGCGACCCCACGACTGCGGCAGCAAGCAGGATCGCCAGTGGCGTTTTATCGCGATTGAGCAGTCGTCGAATGCTGATACGTTGTCGTGCACGCGAAAATTGCTGTTCTTCAAAAGAGGGGTTATCTGCTTTCATTGCCTTTTCTTTTTAGTCATACAAATAGCACAAGGAATTCTACCAGACGCAACCACTGCGTCTTCGGAAAAATCCTTAACAATTGTTAAGTGTCAATGCGGCAAAAATTTCATAACCTTTGGTTAATCCCTTAGAATAGTCTCCTTAACTTATTTCTACGAACCAGGAACGACGCCATGAGCAAGTCAGAAAACCTCTACAGTGCTGCCCGGGAGCTCATCCCAGGCGGCGTGAACTCCCCTGTTCGCGCCTTTACCGGCGTAGGCGGAACGCCGCTGTTTATCGAACGTGCAGACGGCGCGTATCTGTATGATGTCGATGACAAAGCCTATATTGATTATGTTGGCTCCTGGGGTCCGATGGTACTGGGTCACAACCACCCGTCGATCCGCAACGCGGTCATTGAAGCGGCTCATCGCGGATTAAGTTTTGGTGCGCCAACCGAGATGGAAGTCAAAATGGCGGAACTGGTGACCGAACTGGTTCCTACCATGGACATGGTCCGCATGGTCAACTCCGGAACAGAAGCGACCATGAGCGCTATTCGTCTGGCGCGCGGGTTTACCGGTCGCGATAAGATCATCAAATTCGAAGGGTGTTACCACGGCCATGCTGATTGCTTGTTGGTGAAAGCAGGTTCCGGTGCGCTAACCCTCGGACAACCGAACTCTCCAGGCGTACCGGCTGACTTTGCTAAACACACGCTGACCTGCACCTACAACGATCTGGCGACCGTTCGCGCCGCATTCGAACAGTATCCGCAGGAAATTGCCTGCATCATCGTTGAACCCGTTGCGGGCAACATGAACTGCATTCCACCGCAGCCTGACTTCCTGCCAGGCCTGCGCGCACTGTGTGACGAATTTGGCGCCCTGCTGATTATCGATGAAGTGATGACCGGTTTCCGTGTGGCTCTGGCGGGGGCACAGTCTTACTACGGCGTAGAGCCGGACCTGACCTGTCTGGGTAAAATCATCGGCGGCGGTATGCCGGTCGGTGCATTTGGTGGTCGTAAGGACGTGATGGAAGCACTGGCTCCAACGGGTCCGGTTTACCAGGCGGGTACGCTGTCCGGTAACCCTATCGCGATGGCTGCCGGGTTTGCCTGCCTGACCGAAGTCGCGCAACCGGGTATTCACGAAACGCTGACAGCCCTGACAACCCAACTGGCAAACGGCCTGCTGGAAGCCGCAGAAGAGGCAGGTATTCCGCTGGTAGTGAACCACGTAGGCGGGATGTTCGGGATTTTCTTCACCGACGCCAAAACGGTTACCTGCTATCAGGACGTGGTGAAATGCGACGTAGAGCGCTTCAGGCATTTCTTCCACCTGATGCTGGAAGAAGGGGTTTACCTGGCACCATCCGCGTTTGAGGCGGGCTTTATGTCCGTGGCGCATAGCGAAGAAGATATCAATAACACCATCGACGCAGCACGTAAGGCGTTTGCTAAGCTCTAAGTCATGTGTGAATTGCCGGGTAGCGCTTACGCGCTTACCCGGCCTGCATGTTCACTATCGACTCTGCTTTCTCAGCAGATAAATAAAGTACGGCGCACCGATAAAGGTCGACAACAGCCCTGCCGGGATCTGATACGGAAAGAGCACCATTCGCCCGCACCAGTCAGCGAAGACCAGCATCACACCACCTGTCAGAGCAGAAATCACGATATGCGGCATGGTCCGGCGGAAGCCAAGCATTCTGGCAATATGCGGGGCCATCAGCCCTACAAAACTCAATGGACCGATAGTCATCGTCGCCGCCGCAGTCAGGCAGGCAGCAAGTAGCAGCAGGCCAATGCGGGTGGGCGTAAGTGCAATCCCGACAGCACGCGCCGTTTCGCCACCCAGTGGCAGGATCGTCATCCAGCGACGACATAACGGCACAATTGCCAGCAACACCACCATCACAATTCCGGTATGAACAACCTGACTACCGGTCGCGCCATAAGTCGAACCGGAGATCCAGGTCAGGATCTGCGCCATACGTGGATCACCGCTCGCCTGTAGCATCATCAGCAGCATGGTAAATGCAGTGCTGAGCGCCATCCCGGCAAGCAACATACGATGCGGTGAAAAACCGCCTCTTCCGGATGCAATCAGGATGATCAGCAGCGTGACCGCCGCGCCAATGCTCCCGGCGGGCATAAGCCAGCCAAACGCATTACCCGGCACGAGGAACAGCATCAACACCACGCCAAACGCTGCGCCGGAACTGATACCCAGAACTTCCGGGCTGGCCATTGGGTTGCCGGTCAGTCTCTGGATAATGCAACCTGCAGCAGCCAGCATCATGCCCGCGATCAATGCAGAGAAGATACGCGGCCAGCGCCATTGCAACAGCTCGTCAAGCAATGTCCCGGTTGCCCAGTGCCAGCCCTGCGCATCACGCCCAAGCGAAAGCGCCATCAATACAGCAAGTGCTAATATCGCCAGACCAGCCAAGCTATACCACAGCACCGACTGGCGCTCGGCATACACTTTATCGCCCGCATCCATCGCCGGCGCACTCATGCTGCGAAGGCGTGGCAGTAACCACAGCAGGAGCGGTGCGCCAATAAGCGCCGTCACCGACCCCGTAGAGACTTCCATCCAGACACGCGCCAGCCAGAGAATGACTTGATCCGAGAGCCAAAGGATGAGCGCCCCAATCAAGGGCGCCAGCATCAGCCGAGCCAGTAAACGGCGCGCGCCGAGCATTTTCGCCAGCAGTGGAGCAAACAGCCCGATAAAGCCGATGATCCCTACCGCATTCACCAGCAATGCGCTCAGCACAATGGCCAGCGACAAAGCCGCCAGACGGGCCAGCGAAAGCGCCAGCCCCAGGTTGCGCGCCACACCATCATCCAGGCCCATCAACGTCAGGGGACGTAACAGCAGAAGCGTCAGCAAAGCGCCGCCCAGCAGTTGCGGCCACAGGCGTTGTACGCTGCTCCAGTCAGTTTGCGTCAGCGTTCCGGTACTCCACAGGAACATGCTTTGCAACTGATCATGATGGAACAGCACCAGCAGCTGGTTGATGGCTCCACAGTATAGGCTCACCACAAGACCGGCGAGGATCAACGTAACGGGAGAGAGGCGTTTTCCCCAGGCTACACCGAAGACCAACACCCCCACCACACACGCCCCCGCCAGCGCGGCAAACTGCGAGGTTAATACCCCCGGAAACGCCCACAGCGTGGTGATGGTGATCCCGAGCTGAGCCCCGGTCGCCACCCCTAACGTGGTGGGTTCAGCCAGAGGATTACGTAAGACCTGCTGGAACAATACGCCCACCAGCCCCAGACCAGCCCCGACCAGCAATGAAATTGTCAGACGCGGCAGCAGGCTATAGTGGAACAGCATTTGTTGAATGTTGTCGATATCTGGCGCGGCAAATGCCGAACTCCACTGATCGCGAGGCAGTGCCGTCGACAGGTTCATCCAGGTTAAGGCGAGTGCCGTCAGAGAGAGAAGGACCAGCAACAATGCGGGGAAGCGCGCGATACGTGAACTCATGCCTTGCCTCCCAGCGCATTATCCAGCACGCGGGCAAAATGCATTGCTGACAGCGTTGCGCCATAGAACCACACCGCTGGCGCACGCTGGAATCGTTGTTCACGTACAAACGGCATCGCCTGCCAGAGTGGCGTTGCCATCAGGGTTTGCATCTCACGCTCATTGCCGTGATCGAAGCAGAGTACGTCCACATCGCGAAACGACGCCAGACGGTCGATCCCCACCGTAGTGCTGCCCCAGAAGGTCATCTCTCCATCCCAGGCATTACGAATACCCAGGCTATCAAGCACTTCCTGGAACAGACAGTTTTTGCCGAACACCAGCATATGACGGGCATCCAGCAAGGTCACCATCAGTAACGGACGATCGCCACGATGGGTAAATCGCGGCTTCAGAGAATCAATCAGAGCGTCGAATTCGGCGAGATGTTTTTTCGCCTCGGCTTCACGATTCAGAAACTGCGCCATCTCATTGATGGAGTTTTTTGCCATTGTCAGCGGTTTTTTACCGTCGCTGAAGGTAAAGCCCCGGCCAGGCGCAATGCGTGCCATCGTCGCTTCAGAAGGACCATAGCCTGCCGACCAGAACAAAAAAGAGGGTTTCATCTGGGTGAGCAACTCAAGATTAGGCTCAGTGCGCAGACCAATATCAATAACCGAATCAGGCAGTTTCGGTTCATTGACCCACAGGTTGTAGTTAGGAATATCAGCAACACCGTAAGGCGTGATGCCCAGAGCCAGCATTAATTCTACCGGTAGCCATTCCAGCGCCACAATGCGGTGCGGATCGATTGTCGCTGCTTGTGCAGCCCCCATTTTCAACAACAGGGGTGAAAGCGCCATCGCCGTCAACAAGCGGCGGCGGCTGATTAAAGTTGAATCCAGCATCAATACACGAAGCTCACCGGTGCAGCCCCTGCCGGGTGAGGCAGGATACCCATAGGAATGCCGTAAATATGTTCCAGCGTTTCGCCACGCATCAGCTCAGATGGCGTTCCCTGAGCGATCATCTCCCCCCCCCGAAGCGCAACCAGATAATCACAATAGCGCGCCGCCATATTGATATCATGCAGGACGGCAATCACCGTCAGACCACGCTGCTGGCTTAAGCGATGCACCAGCGCCAGAACATCAACCTGATGAGCAATATCCAGCGCAGAGGTAGGCTCATCAAGCAGCAGACAACGGCTATCCTGCGCAACCAGCATGGCAATCCACGCTCGCTGACGCTCACCACCCGATAAACTGTCCACCAGACGATGCGCCAGCGGTTTTAATCCCACTAATGCAATGGCCTCTTCTACTTTCTCTCTGTCAGCCACACCGAAGCGGCCAAGCGCACCGTGCCACGGATAACGTCCAATCGCCACCAGCTCACGCACCGTCATCCCTTCTGCTTGCGGCAGTTGCTGGGGCAGATACGCCACCTTGCGGGCAAATGCTTTGCTGTTCCAGCTCTCCAGCGGCTGCCCATCCAGCAAAATATCACCTTCGGAGGGCAATTGATGGCGTCCAAGCATCTTCAGCAAGGTCGATTTACCGGAACCATTGTGACCAATCAGGCCAGTGACTTTACCTGCAGGGAACGTCAAAGAGAGCGGGTGCAGCAAGGTGCGCCCGGGTACGCGAAAGGAGGTGTTGTGGAGTGCAAAGGTGGTATCGGTTTGCGTTTTATTATCCTGCATGGTGGCCAACTTAATAAAAGGGCACGGCGAAGCGTGCCCGAAGAGAGATTAGAAGCGGAAGGTCGCGGTCGCGACAACCTGACGTTCAGCACCCCAGAAGCAACCGTAGGTGTTGAAGCAGCTCGCAACATATTCACGATCGAACAGGTTGTTCACATGAAGCGCCACGTTTGAGCCCGCCATACCGACACGCGCCAGATCGTATCTGATCAACGCATCCACCAGGGTGTAGCTGCCCACAGTGAAAGAGTTCGCCGGGTCACCTTTACTGGAACCGGTATAACGAACGCCAGTTCCCAGCGTCAGGCCAGACAGCGCACCATCAAACATCGTGTAATCCCCCCACACGGATGCCATGTGTTTTGGAACCTGCGCAGGTGTATTGCCTTTGTAGTTGGTGTCGGTGGTGTATTCTGCATCAGTATAGGTATAGGAACCCACTACGTTGACGCTCGCAGAAAGTGCCGCTTTCGCTTCCAGCTCTACGCCACGGGCACGGATTTCACCGCCTTCAACAGAGAAGAATGAGCCTGCCGGGTCAGCCATCAGATTGTTGGTTTTGGTCAGCTGGTACACCGCACCAGTAATCACGATCGGACGATCGTTCGGCACGTATTTCACGCCCGCTTCGTACTGCTTGCCTTTAGATGGTGCAAAGATGTTGCCACTCGCGCCTGTCTGTGAAGCCGGTTCAAACGATTCGCTGTAGCTGAAATAAGGCGTGACACCGTTGTCGAACAGGTAGTTAACACCGCCACGCCAGGTGAACTGTTTATCATCACGTTTAGACGTGGTGTTCGTTACACGGTTATAAGAGTCCTGATCGGCCCAGTCATAACGGCCGCCCAGAGTCACCAGCACTTTATCCCACTGCGCTTGATCCTGAACATACAGGCCGGTCTGTTTCTGGCGGTTTAGGATTTGGTACGCACCGGAATTGTCCGGATCTTTAGAGCCGAAATCAAAATTGCTGTTTACTGGATTGTAGAGATCCAGCAGCGGGACCGAGTCGTCATAACCAAACCAGGAGTTGATGTCATTACGCATACGCATAAAGTCGACGCCGGTCAGCAAGACGTGATCCACCTGACCGGTCGCAAATTTGCTCTGCAACTGAGTATCAACGGTAAAGTTTTGCAGTTTTTCATTATCGACAACGTATTTACGTGCCAGATAGTGACCTTTATCCGCAGGTGCTAACGCCGCGCATTGCTGGCTGTAAACGTTGGCAGGATCGGAACATACGCCATAACCGTAAACGCTGTTTTGCGAAGTTTTGTTCTCGGCAAAGCGCAGGTTCTGACGCACGGTAAAGGTATCGTTGAATTCGTGGTCGAAGCTGTACCCCACCATTTTCTGGTTACGGGTGTAGGTGTTGTTCTTCGCACCTTCGTTGAAATCCGTCGACAAACGATCGCCGTTTGGCAGTGGATTAACCGTTCCCTCTTTTGGCAGCCAGCCGTAATAACCCGTTTCAGGCTCGTTCTGGAAATAGGAGAGAAAAGTGAAGGTGGTTTTATCATCTGGACGCCAGGAGAATGAGGGCGCGATGGCATAACGCTGCTCCCCTTTGCCCTCTTGCTGTGCGTTGTTAGAACGCGCAACACCCGTCAGGCGGTATGAATAAACGCCGTCATCGTCGATCGCATCGCTGAAGTCAAAACCAGTCTGGAACAGGCTATCAGTACCGACTTTGAACTGGATCTCTTTCAGCGGCTCGGTTGTTGGGCGCTTACTCACCATGTTCAGCAGGCCACCAGGGCTACTTTTTCCGTAAAGAACGGAAACCGGACCGCGCATGATTTCAGCACGCTCCAGCATATAAGGATCAATCACCGCGTCGTTATAGAAGTTGCCCTGCATCTTCATACCGTCGAGGTAGTTGTTCTGGCTCTGACCATCGGCCGCGAAGCCGCGAATAACCAGATAATCATAGGTATTGGAAGCACCACGAGTGCCTACTGCAACACCCGGCGTATAGCTGAGGGCTTCTTTAACCGAGCGTGGCTGATGCAGCGCCATCTCTTCGGCTGTCACGACAGAAATAGACTGTGGAACCTTTTGAATTGGGGTGTCCGTTTTGGTCCCGGTCGCGGATTGTCTTGCGGCGATCGTTGCAGCAGGACCCCAGGCACTTTCCTGTGCGGCAGGAGCGGCGGTAACAGTGATGGTTTCTTCTTTTTTAGGGGTTTCAGCAGCCTGCGCATAAGCAGACATGCTGACCACCGCTGTGGCTACGACAACTGCGATTTTACGCAGCGACGTATTCATTGGCTGGGCAGTATTGGAAAGCGCCATGATGTATCTCTGATGAAAGTGAATGATAACGAAAATGAGAATTATTATTATGACCGCAGCATATTATGCGAAACATAAAAGGCATAGCAAGTGATATACGCCCCTACGAGAATTGAGGGTTTAAGAATTAAACAAGAGAAAACGTAGGGTTAAGAAGTGATGGTATTTTGGTTAGGGATATGTGTGTTACTGGTGAAGAGAACCCCCTTCCGCAGAAGGGGGTCAGAGGCAGATTAGTTTCCGCCGAACATATCTTTGATCCAGCCTGCAACACCGTCGCTGTCTTTCTTCTCATTTTGTTGCTGCGGCTGCTGTTGCTGCTGCGGCTGTTGTTGAGAAGATGAATCAAACGGATTGCCTGTCGGCTGCTGAGGCTGACTTTGCTGGCACAGCGAGTCTGGGTTGGTCGTCCAGACCGGCAGCGAACGCACACCACCGCCGCAAACAAAGTTACCCGCCTCATCCACGCCCATATCTACGACATCTTCAGGTGCGACCAGATTCAGCGGAACCGGGGACTGATTTGCCAGATAACGCTGGTAAATCGACATTGCCCCACTTGCACCATAGAGTTTGGTCGGCTGGTTATTATCGCGTCCCACCCAGGTAATCACCACTTCACGACCATCGATACCGGCAAACCAGGTATCCACGTTGTTATTGGTGGTCCCGGTTTTACCTGCCAGATGCAATCCTGGGTACTTCGCTCCCAATTGACGCCCCGTACCACGCTGAACAACCTGCTGCATGGTCCACAGTGTCATGTAGGCGGCCTGAGCCGGAACAGCACGCTCCGCCTGCGGGAAGCTCTGGTACAACACGGAACCATCTTCAGCAATTACCGAACGTAATGCCGACAATTGCGCGCGATTACCACCGCTGGCGATGGTCTGGAACGCCTGAGCGACTTCAATTGGCGTCAGGTTCAATGCGCCGAGGATCATGGCAGGAACCGGGTTCAGTTGATCTTTCGGCACACCCAGTTTCTGCCAGGTATCGGTAATCGCAGGCAGGCCAAGCGCCATCCCCAGATTTACCGTTGGTACGTTCATGGAGCGGGTCAGCGCATCCACCAACATAACCTGTCCACTGAACTGCTTATCATCGTTCTGTGGCGACCATACCTGACCGTTAGGCTGACGCAGCGCGAGCGGCGCATCGGCAATCCAGGTATTCAGGCGATACTGATTTGGCTGGCTCAGCGCCGTGAGATAGGTTGCTGGCTTCGCCAGAGAACCGATAGAGCGACGTGCCTGCATGGCCCGGTTGTAGCCCGCAAACTGTGGCTCCGCACCGCCCACCATGGCGCGCACTTCCCCCGTATTACGGTCAACCACAACCATAGCGGTTTCAAGGTCGCTCAGCTTACGCTGTTTCTTCAGTGCCGGAATTCCGTCGACCGCCGCTTTTTCAGCTGCATCCTGGGCAACAGAATCGAAGGTGGTAAAGATCTTCACGCCAGAGAGATCTTTCACCTTATCGCCCAGCTTACTCTGCAACTCCTGGCGGACCATTTGCATAAATGCAGGCTGTGGAGAGATCACCCCACCGCGCGGTTGCACACCCAGCGGACGCGCGCTCAGCATGTCGTAAAGCTCCTGGTCGATGACCTGCTGCTGTTGCAGCAGACGCAGAACCAGGTTACGACGTTCCAGCGCCAGTTTCGGGTTACGCCACGGGTTATAGATTGAGGCCCCTTTCACCATACCAACCAGCAGTGCCTGCTGGTCAAGGCTCAACTCTTCCACCGGACGTCCAAAGTAATAAAGGCTCGCCAGCGGGAAACCGCGGATCTCGTTATCGCCGCTCTGACCGAGGTACACCTCGTTCATATACAGCTCAAGAATACGATCTTTGCTGTAACGCGCATCCATCAGCACGGCCATGTAGGCTTCGTTCGCTTTACGCCAGTATGAGCGCTCGCTGGAGAGGAACAGGTTTTTCACCAACTGCTGCGTCAGCGTACTCGCCCCCTGCACCGTACGCCCGGCGGTCAGGTTTGCCAGCACCGCACGGCCAATGGAGTAAAGACTGATACCGTCATGCTCATAGAAATGACGGTCTTCCGTTGCCAGCAGGGTATCCACCAGCAGATCCGGGAAACCGTTACGCGCCACAAACAGACGCTGCTCGCCATTGGCAGAAGAGAGCATGGTGATCAGACGCGGATCGAGACGGAAGAACCCGAACTGACGGTTGTTGTCCATGTTCTCGATGGTTTCAAGATGATCGCCATCGAAGGTCAGACGCGCACGCACCTGCCCCTCTTTGCTGTCCGGGAAATCAAATGGACGACGGATCATCTCAATGCTTTTCGCCTGAACAGTAAACTCACCAGGACGCGTCATCTTCGACACCTGACGATACTGAGTGGCCTCCAGCAGTTTCACCATTTCGTTCTTTGTGATGGACATATCCGGCTCAAGGTTCACCATACGGCCATAAACCGCCGCCGGTAATTGCCAGACTTTTCCGTCGATACGGCTACGGATCTTTTGATCCAGATAGACGCCGTAAATAGCCATCAAAACAACAAAAACAATAAACAGCTTCAGCAGCAGCCAGAACCAGCCGCGTTTACCGCGAGGCTTACGCCCTTTGCCTTTTCCTTTACGTGGCATAGGTTCTTCATCCTCATAATCATCTTCATAGTCATCGTCGTAATCCTCATCACTACGACGACGACTCACCTTTTCTTTTGCCGGACGCGCAGGTTTTCCCTTACGTCCTATTGGCTCGCGGTCATTCCCCGCCATGCTTTTTCTCCGCAACATTCAGGCGCAAAGGCCAGATTCTCTTTTCTTCCACATCACCGTGAAAGAAGAAATCTCTCAAAATTGGTTTCCCCCTCTCCCTGTGGGAGAAGGCCGGGGTGAGGGCATCAGGCCGCACCCACTAAGAATATTTCTTCGTCCGCCTTGTCGGCGCAGTATTTGCCGGATCGTCCGGCCAGACGTGTTTGGGGTAACGCCCCTTCATCTCTTTTTGCACGTCACGATAGCTTCCTGCCCAGAACGCACGTAAATCACGCGTAATTTGCAGTGACCGATGAGCAGGAGACAGCAGTTCCAGCACCAAAGGAATACGCCCTTCGGCAATAGACGGCGTTGTCGCCTCACCAAACATCTCCTGCATACGTACAGCCAGCGCAGGCGGATTATCTTCGTGATAACGAATGGCAATCCGGCTTCCGGTCGGCACAGTGTAATGCCCTGGCAGTTCACTATCCAGACGTTGACGCAATGACCAGTCGAGTAAATTTTGTAACGCCGTCTTCACATCCAGTGCTTTCAGGGCTCGTAACGAATGTACACCGCTCATTTGCGGCAATAGCCACCTCTCAAGCGTCGCCAGCAAGGCATCATCACTGACGTCAGGCCAGGTATATTCAGGCAACCAACGCGAGGCGCAGTGCAGGCGAAGTCGATACTGTTCCGCTTCCGGTGTCCAGCCCAGCACACTCAGCCCTTTTTCCCGAATGCCGTTCAGCATCGCCTGGTGCAACTCGTTTTCTGAAGGCTTCGCCAGCGGCTTCACATTCAACGTCAGTTTACCAATCTGGCTACGACGAAAAGCTTTCAGCGTCCCTTGCGCATCGTCCCACTCCACCGTATCAGATTGCTCAAGCAATTGCGGGCAAGCGCGGGTGAGCCCCTCGATATCAACGGCAATGGCTTGCAGGATGCGCGTATCCGGGGAATGACTGCCCTGCAATAATAGCGGAGCAATGAGCCATTCGTGGCGCGTTAACGCGTCATCACTGTCCAGCATCGCACCCATACCATTTGCCAGTTGGTAGCGCCCGTCCAACCCACGCCGACGTGCAATCCTGTCCGGGAAAGCCTGCGCCAGAAGATTCGCGATATTATTGCTGTCTGGCATTCCCCCCCGGCTATTAAGCCGTTTCAACAGCTGCTGCGCCCGCTGCTGCCAGTTAGGCTGGTTGCGCGAAAATGCGGCCATCAGGTCGCTGTTCCCGCTCCGAGGAGGCTCTTCAAGAATGGCGACCAGTTTTGCCGCTGTGGCTTTTTCGTCATCCGATTGTGCGGCCACCAGCATTGCCGCCAGGCGCGGCTCATTGCCCATCGCCGCCATCTTTTGCCCACGTGATGACAGACGATCGCCCTCCAGCGCACCAAGCCGCGCAAGCAAACCGCGTGCAGCCGCAAGATTAACTTCTGGCGGCGGATTGAGCCAGGTGAGCTGACAAGGATCCGGGCAGCCCCACAGCAACAGATCCATGACCAGGCTGGCGAGATCGCTTTGTAAAATCTCAGGAGTACTCTGCAATGCTGAACGTTCAGCTTGCTCAGCGCCGATCAAATGCAAGCAGATCCCCGATTCGAGTCGTCCGGCACGACCGGCACGCTGGATCATTGAGGCCTGGCTTATCCGTTGAGTCAGGAGTTTCGTCAGGCCGGTACGAGGATCAAAGCTGGCGACTCTCTCCTGCGCAGTATCAACCACCAGACGAATACCTTCGATGGTTAAACTGGTTTCAGCGATATTCGTCGCCAGTACCACTTTGCGCATTCCGGCAGGCGCAGGCAGGATCGCCTTACGCTGTTCATTCAGCGATAACGCGCCGTAGAGTGGACACAACGTAACATCACGGCCCACACGGGATGCCAGGTGCTCCTGCACCCGCTGGATCTCCCCAACACCAGGTAAAAACAGCAGCAACGAACCGGATTCCTGACGTAACAGCTCCGCCGTAGCCATGGCGACGGCCTCGTCAAAGCGCGGGTGGGTTGGCAGAGATTGATAGCGACGCTCTACCGGGAAAGCGCGGCCTTCAGAGGTGATAACGGGCGCATCAGGTAATGTTTGCTGTAAGCGTGCGTTATCCAGCGTTGCCGACATAATCAGGAGGCGGAGATCGTCACGCAGCCCCTGCTGTACATCCAGCAACAACGCCAGCGCGAGGTCGGCCTGTAAACTCCGCTCATGAAATTCATCCAGAATCACCAGACCGACACCGGTCAGCTCAGGATCGTTTTGCAACATCCGGGTGAGAATACCCTCCGTCACCACTTCCAGCCGCGTGGACGGGCCCACACAGGTTTCAGCGCGCATGCGGTAGCCGACTGTTTCGCCGGGCTTCTCATTCAGCAGTTCAGCAAGGCGCTGCGCCACGTTACGCGCGGCTAGCCTGCGCGGTTCCAGAAGGATAATTTTCCCGTGGATATTCCCGTCTTTCAGGATCTGCAACGGCAGCCAGGTCGATTTACCGGCTCCTGTAGGCGCATTAAGCAAAACCTGCGGGGCATGTTGTAGGGCAGCGAGTAGCTCAGGAAGGACAACGGCGACCGGCAATGAGGACACTAACAACTCCAGAGGGTTAACATTCGTCGGCGTACATTGTAGCATCGGCGCATATCATTACCGAGTCCCCCGTATGCCTGAGTCGAAACGACTGTTTTTCGCCATTGAGATGCCCGCCACGATACAGCGGCAAATCGTCCGCTGGCGCGCCGACCACTTTCCCGCCGAGGCAGGTCGCCCTGTGGCGGCCGCAAACCTGCATCTGACACTGGCTTTTTTAGGCGACGTCAGTGCCGAAAAGCAACGCGCTCTGGCCACAATGGCCGGACGCATTTCCCAGCCTGGCTTTACGCTGCACCTGGATGATGCCGGACAGTGGTTACGCTCCCGCGTGGTCTGGCTCGGGACGCGACAGCCACCTCGTGGATTATTACAACTGGCGAATATGCTGCGCGCTCAGGCGGCGCGCAGTGGGTGTTATCAAAACCCGCAGCCGTTTCACCCTCATATCACCTTGTTGCGCGACGCCGGCCAGGCCGTTGCTATTCCGCCGCCTGGCTTTCACTGGGTCTTTCCAGTGAAAGCGTTCGCGCTATACGAATCTGTTTTTAGACAAGGACGCACCCGATACACCCCGTTACAGCGCTGGACGCTGGGCGACACCTTAAGGAATCCCGATGAAGTTTAGCCCTGCCTTACAACACGCCACATTGATTCAACGCTACAAGCGCTTTCTTGCTGATGTAGTAACTCCTGATGGCGAAACGCTGACACTGCATTGCCCTAATACGGGTGCGATGACAGGTTGCGCGACGCCGGGTGACACGATCTGGTATTCCACATCAGAAAATACTAAACGTAAATATCCTCATACCTGGGAGATGACACAAACCCAGCAAGACGCCTTTATTTGTGTCAATACATTGCGGGCAAATCAACTGGTTAAGGAAGCTCTTATTGACGAGATTATTCCTGAACTCGCCGGTTACAGCAGCTTAAAAAGTGAAGTGAAATATGGCGAGGAAGGGAGCAGAATTGACTTTATGCTACAGGCGGAAGAACGACCTGAGTGCTATATTGAAGTAAAATCAGTGACGTTAGCAGAACAGGAAAATGGCTACTTTCCAGATGCAGTAACGCTACGTGGCCAGAAGCATCTGCGAGAGTTGATGAGTGTAGCGGCGGCGGGCAAACGCGCCGTGTTGCTGTTTGCAGTATTGCACTCAGCAATTGAACGATTTTCTCCTGCCCGCCATATTGACCCAAAATACGCGCAACTGTTGAATGAGGCACATAAGCAGGGGGTAGAGGTTTTCGCTTATAAAGCGGAACTTTCTGCCGATAATATGACTCTGAGATCGACCCTTCCGATCGTGTTATAAGGAAGGTAGACGATTGATTATTTGGTGTTCTGGCCGCGTGCGCAAATACGCTTTTCCTCACAGGCTTGTCAAGTGTTACGTATAGATAATTGCCATACGGAAAAGCATCTGCTATTTATAGCGACCTGATTTTTCCCCCAACACGGGGATCGATAGTGCGTGTTAAGGAGAAGCAACATGCAAGAAGGGCAAAACCGTAAAACATCGTCCCTGAGTATTCTCGCCATCGCTGGGGTGGAGCCATACCAGGAGAAGCCGGGCGAAGAGTATATGAACGAAGCCCAGCTGTCGCACTTCAAGCGTATTCTTGAAGCATGGCGTAATCAACTCAGGGATGAAGTCGATCGCACCGTTACACATATGCAGGATGAAGCTGCTAACTTCCCGGACCCGGTAGACCGTGCCGCTCAGGAAGAAGAGTTCAGCCTCGAACTGCGTAACCGTGACCGCGAACGCAAACTGATCAAAAAGATCGAAAAAACGCTGAAAAAGGTTGAGGACGAAGATTTCGGCTACTGCGAATCCTGCGGTGTTGAAATTGGTATTCGTCGCCTGGAAGCGCGTCCAACTGCCGATCTTTGCATCGACTGTAAAACGCTGGCAGAAATTCGCGAAAAACAGATGGCCGGTTAATCCCTGCCCTGTCATAACGTTCACAAAGGCGGGAGTTTTCTCCCGCCTTGTTACTGTTGATATGTCTGAATCACACTATATTGGGCGCTTCGCGCCATCCCCTTCTGGTGAATTACATTTCGGCTCCCTGATTGCTGCGCTTGGCAGCTACCTACAGGCCCGGGCAAATCACGGTATCTGGCGTGTCCGCATAGAAGATATTGATCCCCCGCGTGAAGTTCCCGGTGCTGCAGAGGCTATTCTGCGTCAGCTGGAACATTACGGTCTTCACTGGGACGGCGACATACTCTGGCAGTCTAAACGTCACGATGCCTACCGGGAACGTCTGGCATGGCTCTATGAACAAGGACTTTCCTACTACTGCACCTGTACCCGTGCGCGCATCCAGAGCGTTGGCGGCGTGTATGATGGTCACTGTCGTTCAGCGCATAACGGGCCGGAAAATGCCGCCGTACGGTTGCAGCAACATCATCCGGTTATGCATTTTAACGATCGACTGTCTGGTAACATTCAGGCCGATGCTCGCCTGGCACAGGAAGATTTTATTATTCATCGTCGCGACGGCTTATTTGCCTATAATTTGGCCGTGGTCGTTGACGATCATTTTCAGGGCGTAACGGAAATCGTGCGCGGCGCAGACCTTATTGAACCCACCGTACGACAAATATCGTTGTATCAGCACTTCGGGTGGCAAGCACCGGACTACATCCACCTGCCGCTGGCGCTTAATGAGCAAGGCAATAAATTGTCGAAGCAGAACCACGCTCCAGCTCTACCTGACGGCGATCCGCGCCCTGTTTTGATCGACGCATTGCGATTTCTCAACCAAAATGTAACAGGTGAATGGCACGATTTAGGCGTTGATGAATTACTGAGAATGGCAGCCAAAAGCTGGTCGCTCGCGGCTGTGCCTAAAATCCAGCATTCTCAAATGCCTTGTGCTGAGCTATGATTAGCCGCTATTTTTTTGTCCTGACAAATAAAACACACTACGAGGTGTACTATTTTTACCCGAGTCGCTAATTTTTGCCGTAAGGTGCTAAGCCGCGAAGAGAGCATGGCGGATGACGTCATTGCGCAATCCCATATGTCGGTTATTCCGCGTGAGCAGCACAATATTTCCCGCAAAGATATCAGTGAAAATGCCCTCAAGGTACTTTATCGTCTGAATAAAGCAGGCTACGAGGCTTACCTCGTGGGCGGCGGTGTCCGCGATTTATTGCTAGGCAAAAAACCGAAAGATTTCGACGTAACGACCAGCGCCACCCCTGAGCAGGTACGCAAATTATTCCGTAACTGCCGCCTTGTTGGCCGTCGTTTCCGTCTCGCCCACGTCATGTTTGGGCCTGAAATTATTGAAGTTGCCACTTTCCGTGGACATCACGAAGGCAGTACGACCGATCGCACGACTTCCCAGCGTGGCCAAAACGGGATGTTACTGCGCGATAATATCTTTGGTTCGATTGAAGAAGATGCCCAGCGTCGCGATTTCACGATCAACAGTCTCTATTACAGCGTTGCCGATTTCACCGTGCGTGATTACGTTGGTGGAATGCAGGATCTGAAAGCGGGACTGATTCGTCTGATCGGTACACCGGAAACACGTTATCGAGAAGATCCTGTACGTATGTTGCGTGCTGTGCGCTTTGCCGCAAAGCTGAACATGCGTATTAGCCCGGAAACCGCCGAGCCAATCCCGCGTCTGGCAACGCTGATTAACGATGTTCCTCCGGCCCGTCTGTTCGAAGAGACGCTGAAGCTGTTGCAAGCCGGTTATGGGTTTGAAACCTATACCTTGCTACGTGAATACAGCCTGTTCCAGCCACTGTTCCCGACGATCACTCGCTACTTTACTGAAAGCAGCGACAGTCCGATGGAACGTATGATTGCGCAGGTGCTGAAGAATACCGACACGCGTCTGCACAACGATATGCGTGTTAATCCTGCGTTCCTGTTTGCAGCCATGTTCTGGTATCCGCTTCTGGAAACCGCACAAAAGATTGCTCAGGAGAGTGGGCTGGCGTATTACGACGCGTTTGCACTTGCGGCAAATGACGTTCTGGACGAAGCCTGTCGCACGCTGGCCATTCCGAAACGTATTACCACTCTGGTGCGTGATATCTGGCAGCTACAGCTGCGCATGTCTCGCCGTCAGGGTAAACGTGCCTGGAAGTTGATGGAACATCCGAAATTCCGTGCCGCTTACGATCTGATGGCACTGCGTGCCGAGATTGAAAACAACCAGGAACTGCAAAAGCTGGTGAAATGGTGGGGTGAATTCCAGGTCTCTGCGCCGCCAGAGCAAAAAGGCATGCTGACCAATCTGGATGAAGAGCCAGAAACTCGCCGTCGTCACCGCCGCCCGCGTAAACGTGCGCCACGCCGTGAAGGCAGTGCATGACTCTCGCCTGGATAGCCATCGGCAGCAATCTTGCTTCTCCCCTGGAGCAGGTCAATGCTGCCGTGCAGGCGCTGAGTGAGATCCCACAGAGCCGTGTCGTTACTGTATCGTCTTTTTATCGCACACCACCGCTGGGGCCTCAGGATCAGCCTGACTACCTCAATGCCGCTGTTGTGCTAGAGACAGCACTTGATGCCGACACGCTTCTGGATCACACCCAACGTATCGAATTACAGCAAGGTCGTGTGCGCAAAGCTGAACGCTGGGGACCACGTACGCTCGACCTTGATATCATGCTATTTGGCGATCAGACTATTCATACCGAACGCCTGACAATCCCCCATTACGACATGAAAAACCGTGGTTTCATGCTCTGGCCACTCTTTGAAGTCGCCCCCGATCTCCGCTTCCCTGACGGTGATTCTCTGAAGACTGTTTTAGACCGTCTTAACGCCGAAAAACCCGCCCGCTGGTAATCCTGTTTTTTTGTTGATTCACCATGAAATATTTGTGGTTAATCGATTGCCTAAAATCATTGTTCCCTCGAATGTTACTGTTAGAATGCGCAAAGATTCGCTTTGAGCTATCAGGAAACAGTATGAAACCAACCACCATCGCCTTACTGCAGAAATGCAAACAGGAAAAGAAACGCTTCGCGACGATCACGGCATATGACTACAGCTTCGCCAAACTCTTTGCCGAAGAAGGGATTAACGTCATGCTGGTCGGCGATTCGTTAGGGATGACGGTACAAGGACATGACTCCACTCTGCCCGTAACGGTTGAGGATATCGCTTATCACACGCACGCGGTACGCCGTGGCGCGCCTGCCTGCCTGCTTCTTTCCGATTTGCCGTTCATGGCTTACGCCACACCAGAACAAGCCTTTGAAAATGCGGCGATCGTTATGCGCGCAGGGGCGAACATGGTCAAAATAGAAGGCGGTTCCTGGCTTGTGGATACGGTGAAAATGCTTACTGAGCGCGCCGTACCTGTTTGTGGGCATCTGGGTTTAACCCCACAATCCGTCAATATTTTCGGCGGCTATAAAGTGCAAGGTCGCGGTGATGCCGGGCAGACCCTGCTGGATGATGCGCTGGCGCTTGAAGCCGCAGGCGCCCAGCTCCTGGTGCTGGAGTGTGTGCCGGTAGAGCTGGCGCAACGCGTTACCGATGCACTTTCAATTCCGGTAATTGGGATTGGCGCAGGTAACGTCACAGACGGTCAGATTCTGGTGATGCACGACGCGTTTGGCATTACTGGTGGGCATATCCCTAAATTCGCCAAAAACTTCCTTAGCACGGCGGGCGACATGCGCGCTGCGGTCAGGCAGTATATTGACGAGGTTGAATCCGGAGTTTATCCGGGCGAAGAACACAGTTTCCATTAAGGAGTCTTGTTGTGCTAATCATTGAAACCCTGCCGTTGCTGCGCCAGCACATTCGTCGTGCGCACCAGGAAGGTAAACGTATCGCACTGGTTCCAACCATGGGAAACCTCCATGACGGCCATATGAAACTGGTTGACGAGGCAAAAGCCCGTGCCGATATCGTGGTAGTCAGTATCTTTGTGAACCCCATGCAGTTTGATCGGGCTGACGATCTGGCTCGCTACCCGCGCACTCTTCAGGAAGATTGCGAGAAGCTCAAAAAACGCCATGCGGATATCGTCTTCTCTCCGGCTCCGGCTGATGTTTATCCTCAGGGAACCGAAGAGTCGACCTATGTGGATGTCCCAGGGATTTCGACCATGCTGGAAGGCGCAAGTCGCCCAGGGCATTTCCGTGGTGTCTCAACGATTGTCAGCAAGCTTTTCAACCTGGTTCAACCCGATGTGGCCTGTTTTGGTGAGAAAGACTTCCAGCAACTGGCGCTGATTCGCAAGATGGTGGCCGATATGGGCTATGACATCGAGATCGTGGGCGTCCCGATTGTGCGTGCTAAAGACGGTCTGGCACTCAGCTCCCGCAATGGTTATCTGACGGCTGACCAGCGCAAAATTGCGCCAGGGTTAAGCAAAGTAATGAATACCATGGCTGAACAGCTTCTGGCGAAAGAACTGACGGCAGAAGAGATTGTCGCTCTTGCTGAGCAGGCATTAAACGATAAAGGTTTCCGCTCTGATGATGTCCAAATTCGTGATGCGGATACGCTGCTGGAGTTCACCGAAGCCAGCAAACGAGCGGTCATTCTGGTGGCTGCATGGCTCGGCCAGGCGCGTCTGATCGACAATAAAGTGGTTGAACTGGCGAAGTAGACATCGGCTAAAAATCGGGCAATACTGCGCCCATATTTGCCTTGGGAATTGTTCCCTTCACCCTGCCCTGTCGTCTGCGAGAGGGCAAAGCATGATGATTAAAGGTAGACGTAATGATTCGCAAAATGCTGCAAGGTAAGCTTCACCGTGTGAAAGTCACTCAGGCAGACCTGCATTACGAAGGCTCCTGCGCGATCGATCAGGATTTTCTCGATGCGGCGGGTATTCTTGAAAATGAAGCCATTGATATCTGGAATGTCACCAATGGCAATCGCTTCTACACTTATGCCATAGCGGCGGAACGCGGTTCTAAAATTATCTCCGTTAACGGCGCTGCCGCGCACTGCGCGAACGTGGGTGATATCGTTATTATTGCCAGTTTCGTGATGATGTCTGATGAAGAAGCACATCGCTGGCAGCCAAAAGTGGCGTACTTTGAAGGCGATAACGAAATGAAACGTACCGCGAAAGCTATTCCGGTTCAGGTCGCATAATAAAATCGACCCGAAATATTATTTACACTAATATTTCGGGTCTTGATATAATATTAATTATCTACCTTATTAGTTTTAAAAAATCTATATACCTCCCTAATGATTTTTATTTTTTAAGAATTTATCCATCCTGCCAAACCAACCCTATCCCATTGATACATAAATAAATAAAGAATAGCTACATTCAAAATTAATTATTTATAACAATTGTAAATATAATTTTAGTTCTAGAATCCCTCCCGCTGAGAAACCCCAGCTTTAAAAATCTTCAATTAACATGGAATTTGTTATGTCACTGAAAAAAATTAGCATGACTGCCGCTGCTGTAGTTATGGCTTTTAGTTCTGCCGCTTCCTTCGCTGATACCGATATTGGTCTGATCACGTTTGACGGCGCAGTAACGGACACCACTTGTGTTATCACCACCAATAACGGTGAAGACACCAACAACATCACGATCACCCTGCCAGTCGTGAAAAAATCGGACGTTGAAGGCACGACCATTGATAAAGGTGTGGGTTCTAAAAACTTTGAACTGATGCTGACTAAATGCCCAGCTCAAGTGAAAAAAGCGTCTGCAGTGTTCATGTCTAAAAACATGGGCTCCATTGGTAACGGCACGATCGACCCGGATTCAAACGTTTCTGGCTCTGCCACCAACGTCAGCCTGGCGATGTTTAACAACTCTTCTTCCAACACTGACCGCGTCATGGTTGGCCAACCAGCAAACAACTCGCAGGTTGCTGACGTGACCAATGGTTCTGGCAATCTGTACTACCGTGTGGCCTATGTCCCTGGCTCTGCATGGGTTAAAGACAGCAACCCAGTAACTGCAGGTAAAGTAACGGCTAACGCCTTCTTCACCATGAGCTACGAATAATCATCGATTATTCATCTTAAAATACGTCCGCCCTTCGGCGGACGTTATTTCATCTCAATTATCCTGGAGTGGATATGCGACTGCGTAATGCAAAAATAAGCAATGGAATGAAAACGCTGGTATTTATGCTTGGCTGCATAATAACCGCTCAGGCTAACGCTGATATTGTTATTTCAGGTACTCGGGTTATTTACCCGGAATCAGCCAAAGACGTGATTGTTAATCTTGAAAATAAAGGTAATCACCCTCTTCTTGTACAGTCATGGCTGGACGATGGGCGTGATACCGTGGACCCACAAGAGTTAAAACTCCCGTTTGTGATCACCCCTCCAGTAACCCGCGTCGATGCCCGAAAAGGCCAGTCAATCCGCGTCACCTGGTTAGGCACATCGATGCCACAAGACCGTGAATCACTGTACTGGTTTAACGTGCTGGAGGTTCCGCCAAAAGCGCAATCCGAAGAAAACCAGAACATGCTGCAACTGGCTTTTCGCACCCGAATTAAACTCTTTTTCCGCCCGAATGGCCTGAAAGGCACACCGGAAGAGGCCGCGAAAAACCTGAAATGGTCACAGCAAAAAAACGCTGATGGTTTGGTTTTGGTTGCCAAAAATGATGCGGTTTATAACGTTTCTCTGGCCAGCGCTGAATTTGAAGTGAATGGCAAAAAATACGAAGTGGAAAGCCACTCTGTTAAGCCTCTCTCTAGCGAAGTAATGAAAGTCAAAGGACTTTCAAATATCACCAGTGGGAAAGTGAAGTATTCCTCAATAAATGATTTTGGCGGCATGGAAGAACACAACTTTCCCGTCAATTAATAATAAATAACTCGAATATTTATGCCGGTTAATATTAACCGGCATCTGATGGATCAGGATTATTATGATTTTTCGACATTCATTTCTGTGCCTTTCTATAAGCGCGGCGATTCCGCTATGCGCCGTAGCTGCCGATTCTCAATCCCCGGTAACGATGGGGACGGATGAAGTCGAATTTAACGATCAGTTTTTATTTAATACTGGCAGTAAAGTTGATGTCAGCCGTTTTAGTCACGGCAACCCGGTGTTACCCGGAAAATACCGCACAAAAATCAACGTCAACGGGAAACCCAAAATGACCAGTGACGTTGAATTTAAAGATAATGGCACGCCTCGCGCGACGCCGTGCTTTACCGTATTAGCGCTCAAACAGATGGGCATTAATACGGAATCGCTGGAGAAAACGCCCGATATTACGGATGAAACCTGTATTGCGATTGAAAAAGCCTTTTCAGGAGCAACAGCAACATTTGATCCTGCGACCCAGGAGCTGGATCTCACGATCCCACAGCTGTATGTCCTTAAACTGCCAGAGGGATATGTCGATCCTTCATTGTGGGACAGTGGTATTTCTGCGGCGATGCTCTCCTACGATCTCAACGCCTGGCGAAGTGAAGGCACTGGCAGCACAACGGATACTGCCTATGCAGGCTTACGCTACGGCTTGAACATGGGGCCGTGGCGTTTTCGCTCGCGCGGCAACCTGAACTGGGATTCCGACAACGGCAGCCATTACGCCAGCCAGGATATCTACCTGCAGCGAGACATTACCCCACTGAAAGCCCAGATGCTGATGGGCGACTCGTATACGCGTGGCGACGCGTTTGATTCCGTCAGCTTGCGCGGTCTGCGTCTGTATAACGACGACCGTATGTTGCCAAATGGCCTCTCCAGCTATGCGCCGGTGATCCGTGGCGTGGCCAACAGCAATGCCCGCGTCTCCATAACGCAAAGCGGCAACAAGATCTACGAGACCTCAGTACCGCCTGGCGCGTTTGAGATTTCCGATCTGAGCACCACCGGTTACGGTAACGATCTGCTGGTGACGATTGAAGAAGCCGATGGCAGTAAACGTTCATTTTCAGTGCCCTACTCTTCAGTGAGCCAAATGCTGCGTCCTGGCTTTGCTCGCTGGGATATCGGTGCGGGTGAATTACACGACCAGTCCATTCACGATTCACCACGGCTGGCCTACGCCACCCTGTATTACGGGCTGAATAACATCTTCACGGGATATACCGGCCTGCAATATATGGACACCGGTTTCTATGCCGGGCTGGCAGGTCTGGCGATGAATACCGAAGTAGGTGCATTTGCGTTTGATGTTACCCACTCACGAGCAGACATCGATGGGCTACGCACGCTTTCCGGGCAGAGTTATCGCTTGTCGTACAGCAAGATGTTATCCGCGACAGATACCTCGCTAAACGTCGCCGCGTACCGCTTCTCTACGGAGGATTACCTGAGTCTGCGCGATGCCGCTTCGCTGGCAGATCGTGTGAAATACCAGGATCGCAACCTCAAACCTGGCAGTACCAGCAATGACGTTTACAGCACGTTCAAACGTATGAAAAACCAGGTACAGATTAACGTTAGCCAGCCGCTGGCGCATAACAAAGTGAGTTATGGGTCGATGTACGTAAATGGAAGCTGGCAGGACTACTGGGATGGCAGCAAATCCAGCGCCAGCTATACCGCCGGTTACAGCAACAGCTTTACCTACGGAAGCTACAGCGTCTCGCTGCAACGCTCTTACGATGAAACGGGCGACAAAGACGACAGCATCTATATCAATATCAGCCTGCCATTTGATGCCTTATTCGGGTTTGGCAAGCGCCCGGCGGGCTTCTCCAGCGTCAATATGGGGTTGAGCTCCGATTTTGGCGGTAATGCCAGCCTCAATACCACCGCAAGTGGAAACTCGCAGGACAGTCGCTTTAGCTACAGCGTCACAACCAGCACTAACCGCGGGGATGACAGCACCATTAATCAGATTGGTGGCTACGGCAGTTACAACAGCCCACATGGGCCGCTCAGCCTTTCGGCTTCGGTGACGGATAACAACCAGCAGCAATACTCTGCCAGCTACAGCGGCGGCATGCTGCTGCACTCCGGTGGCCTGACGTTCGCTCCGGGCAGCATCAGTGATACCGACTCACTCGCACTGGTCAAGGCCAGTGGCGCAAAAGGTGCACGCTTAAACAACGGCGACGGGGAAATTGGTGACTCTGGCTACGCCATCATGCCGTATCTCTCTGCATATCGTGAAAACCGCGTTGGGCTGGATACCAGCACCTTAAAAGCCGATGTGGAGGTGAAGAGCACCAGCTCCATCGCCATTCCACGCAGTGGTTCAATCGTGCTGGTTAACTTTGAAACCGACGAAGGACGTTCAGCCGTTATTGAGCTTCAACGCTCAGACAAAGGTTTTATCCCTCTGGGGGCAGATGTACTCAACGATAAAGGTGAGTCAGTCGGCAGCGTCGGTCAGGCGGGCCAAGCCTACGTACGCGGTGTCGACGAGAAAGGAACACTTACTGTGGTCTGGGGAAGCGGCAAGGAGAGTCGATGTCACGTGAGTTACCAGATCCTGCCGGGCGCACAAAAAGCGGGTCTGACCACGCTGCTGCCAGGCCAGACCTGCCGGATGTAATGAGCTATTTTCAACAAGGAGCATGAGTTAATGATGTTAATACCCAACAAATTCGTTCGCTGTATTTTTGCAGCAACGGTACTGACTACAGCAAGCAGCGCGGTTCAGGCTGCGACAAACCTGGATGTGACCTTTACAGCCAATATTCGTGAAACCACCTGCGACATGAAAATCGTTGGCGGCACGGGTAATGGAAAAAACAACACCATCACCATAGGCTCCGGCGGCAAAGTTCGTCAGGACTACGTCGCAGCAGGAACCGCCACCGCAGACTTCAAGCTGGCAATTGTTGAGTGCCCGTCAAGTCTGACTTCACTGAAAACCACGGTGAGCGGTTCCGCTTCCGGGTACGTGAAGAGCGCTATTGTCAACAGCGTGAGCAGGACCTCCGGAGGCGCGGACTATACAGCTGTCAGTATTGCTCGCGTATCAGCCCCAACAGCACCTTTTGAAATCAACTCAACCGACGATCAAAAGCGCCTGGTCTGGACAGCGGGTGAAATCACCAGCAAAGAAGTGCCTCTGAGAGCCAAACTCGTTGAAACACAGGCCGGTGGTTCTACAACGGGTCAGTTTAGTGCCGTCGCCACCTTCAACTTTTATTACGATTAATCAGGTAGAAATACGGAGTCTTTAATAATGGAACTGAAAACGAAAATTATCGCGCTGTCTGCCTGCCTCGGGTTGTTCTCTTCGGTTGCTTTTGCTGCCATTACGGGCACATCAAGTGTTCAGGCCACTTTTGTCACGACCATTGAAGCCGGGACCTGTAGCGCCCAGGTGCAAAATGCAGCAGGTGCGCCTGCCACCGAAATTGGTTTTGGCGATGTCTTTAAATCTGACCTCTCGAACAAAACCCGGGCTGAAGTCTTTAAGATTGTGTTCAGCAGTTGTGCTGGCGTGAAATCCGCAGATGTTCAGGCAACAGCCGGTGCGGGAAGCAGTTGTTCCGCCGCTGGCAGTACGAATTTTGGTGCTAACAACGCGACCGCATTCGAAATCTGGCAGGGTAAAACGCCATCAGGAACACAACTGAATTGCACCACCCCGCAGACTAAAAACGTCGCGATGACCTCAGGTGCGGGAACCTATGACCTGACATCACGTATTGTGGTTGCCGATGGCAAGACCATCAGCAATGTCACCACTGGTGCTGTCACCTCGCCGGTGACCTTCCTGATTACATACCAGTAATGAACCACTGGCAGGCGGTAGCTTAATAATGCAACACTCCTCTTTATCTTTAAAAAAATACAGGCTGCCGCTGCTGCTGGCAGCGCTCTCATTCGGATTGTCATCTGCCCCTGCGTGGGCAGATGACGCCGGCATGAATATCAAACTGACAGCGAACATCATTGCCAATACCTGCAAGATCGGCCTATCAAATGGCGGTCAGGTGCTGTTACCGGTTGTGCCAAGAGATTGGTTTTCTAATGCGGATGGTAGTGACAAATACACTGCAACGAAGGAAGCGGGTGGAACTAAATTTGCCATCAAGGTCATCGACTGTGAAGACTACGACAAAGGCGCTGCCAGCAAACTGCATTTCAGTTTTCGGCCGCAATCCGGTGTTCTGGCACAAGGGAATAATCAGGTCTTCGCAAACGATCTTGAGCAGTCCTCCACCGGCGCTAAAAATGTCGGTATTGTCGTCTTCTCCGCAGATCTACATCAAAACGTTTTACAGCAAAATGGCAGTTCCGACGTGGTCTATGACGTCACCTCAAAACAGCAAAACTACGCGTACCTAACGCAGTATGAATTTACCGCCCGTTACCAGAATACAGGAAGTGTCACTGCGGGCCGGGTCACCAGCCATGTACTGGTGAGCGTAACCTATGAATAAATTACAAGGAGATGTAATGAGAAAATGGCTACTGCTGCTCTCCAGCCTTTTTTGTCTGGCGGCTGTGAAACCCGTGTTCGCCGATCAAAGTTGTTATATTGAAAGGAGTGCTGCGGGGGATTACACCATTCCCTATACCGCGACACCGAATGTTAAAGACAAAATAGTTAATGGTGCAATTCCATCCCCTCGGGATATGGGGATAAGTTTTAGTTACGTTCTCCCTTTAAAAGGAGGTGACCCGATTGGCTGTAAATCAGAATCCCCATGGAACAACGGCGTCAACTTTACCACCAGCCCGGAGTTGATAAGCACGCAGTACAAAGGTACTGCGGGAGAAGCCTTATTCAAAACCAGCGTGCCGGGGATCTACTACTCCGTCACGTTAATATGCCGCACAGGTGACGGCTGCGGAACCAACCACAGCGATGTTGTTTTGCCTCTGCTTGCACCAGGAGGGTATACCAACTCGTTTCCCTCACAGAGCGGATATCCCTGGGAGACCGCTGATCACAACTGGTTAATAAAAATAAACTACTGGCAGGCCCCCGATTTTAAACCCGCAAAAGGTGGAACCGGCCATTCTCTGGCTGGAAAAGTGGGAACATGGCGCATTGGCTCACCGGGCCAGCCGGAAATTAATATCATTATCACCGATAGTACCCTGCAATTTGATTTCCCGGTGATGACCTGCGATATAGGCCAACTGGGCGGCAGTGCGGTATCAGGTAATAATGTTAATTTAGGAACCTACTTCGTCAGTGATATTAAGAGAAATAGCGCCAGGGCCGTTCCCTTTACCATTAATACGCAGAACTGTAATGCGACTATTGCGTCAATAAAGATGACCAGCAAATACCTTCCACCAGCCGGAGTGTATAACTTACTCGGGAAAAGCGCCGGGAGTGCATCTGGTGTGGCAGTGAAGATCATGAACACGGACTATAACGTGCAGATGGACCCCGGCGGTATGGTCAATGTTCCTTACGCGCGAAGTGATGACTGGACAAGAATTACTTATTTTAACTTTAGCGCACAGGTTTTAGGTGATGGCACGCCCGTGAAATCAGGTGATTTCAAAACCGCTGCCACCTTTATTTTGTCTTACCAATAACCTACCCTTGCGGCTGATTACTGATCAGCCGCGACATGGTCTCCAGCGAATCCGTTCTTAAGATATACAGACGTTTCAGCAAGAACGGATTATCCCCCGGCTTCACTTTTCCCCGCACCGTTGTGACCGCCAGATGGAAACCCGCATCGTTCGCCGCTTTTATGGCTTTGTCGTTATAGCCGCCAAACGGGTAAGACAGATAAAGGACATGCGGATTAAACTGGGCCAGATCGCGCCGTGAGCGCTCAAAATCAAACAAAATAACGTGGTAAGAACGGCTGAGAAGAATAGGCTGGCGATAATTATCCACACGGTGCAGGAAATGGGTGTGTGACTGGATATCAAACACATCCTGAATCTCTTTCAGCTCTGAAACACTCATAAACTGCAACGATTTAGGCGCCCATTTCTGCGGGTGGCGCTTAATCCGCGACGAGATAATAAATGCCGTCGCTTTAAAACCATACTCTTTCAGAATGGGGTACGCGTAGCGACTCACCGACTTCAGGCCGTCGTCAAAAGTAATCACCACGGCTTTCGCAGGCAGATTCATTTTGTTACGTACGTACCCTTCCAATTGATACATGGTCAACGTCGTATAACCCTGATCCCGAAGCCAGGTCATCTGGTTACTGAACGCACGCACACTGGTTGTTGTAGAGGTATGGCGGAAACGGGTGTTCTCTTCATCACGCAAAATATGGTGATAGGTAATGACAGGAATACCGTTGTCTTCCTGAGCATCCAGGCTGCTTATCCACGCCAGGCGATTACCGATACGGATCTGGAACCAGGTCTGATTCAGGCGATCTTTGAGCTTATTCAGGATGGGATAACGCAGGTTACTGCTGAGCGTACCAAATGGCGCGCTACCGCTGTTTGGCGCGTTGTAGACTGGGGTATCTTTCCAGGTGATCAGGTTTTGATTGCTTAAGGGTTTGTTGAGATCGCCCAGACCATCTTCTACACGCTGTTTTCCCTGAACAGCTTCAAGATGACCTTTGTCGATAAAGCCGGTTCCAAAGCCAAAACGGAATTCGTAATAATCGGCTGCAGTAGGCACAACGGCGATAATCTGTCCAGCTCGCACATTGCCGACGTTGACCACCTCATTCCCCACCTGCGCCCAAATCGCCGCATCTTCGGTGGTTTGCATATACTGAGCAGGCAGTCCTTGCTGACTTAACAAACTGGCTGAAGCGCTGCCGGAGATAAGCAGCAAAAGCAGGAAAACAATACGCGTAAGCATCAGGTCTTTATCGGCACGAAAAAACTGATGTCATTGTAGCAAAAGTGACATCAATGCCCATGTTTAATTCCTGTACAGCTCGTGGAGCAGAACAAAAGGCGGGTTTTTCTGCTGTTGATGCCACAGGCTGCTAACGCCTGCCATACCCTGCTCCACGATGGTATTACGAAACGCCGCACTGCTTAATTCGCCGCGTAGAGGATACATTGTCTCAAGCAATGGCAGGCTGATGCCTGAGATCACTTCACAATTGTCGTGTTTATGGCTTAACAGTGCCGCAGAGCGGTAAGGTGCAGCACCAGACTTATCGGTCAGAAAAATAACGCCATCACCGGTGTCAGTTTCATGTAAGGCATCGCACATCATCCGGCCGAGCATATTAGTACTCAACCCTCGCCAGTAATTCACCGTACGGCATTGCACCAGGGGGCCAAATCTGGCTTCAAGCTTTACCCACATATCTTGCGCATATTCATCATGGCAAGTAATCACCCATCCCAGCATAAACGTCTCTCCTTAGCAGGCGAGTAGTGTAGCGAAGTGATGATTAACGGTCGGTGATAGCTGTCAAAGAAAAATACCCGGCAGCCAAAACACCGCCGGGCATGATGATCAGCTACGTAAACCACGCCCACGCTGGATCAAATACCAACACAGCAGATAAAAGGCGAAGATAAATACCACCAGCACAGCTACCGTTGTAAACAGCGGCACATCGGTAATTCCGAGGAAGCCAAAGCGGAAGCCGCTGATCATGTAGACAATCGGGTTAAGGTGCGAGAGTGCCTGCCAGAATGGCGGCAGCAGCGTCAAGGAATAGAACACCCCGCCGAGATAGGTCAGCGGTGTCAGCACAAAAGTCGGGATCAGGCTGATATCGTCAAAGGTTTTGGCAAACACAGCATTCAGCAAGCCAGCCAGCGAGAACAAAATGGCCGTCAGCAGCAGTGTGAGCGCCACGAACAACCATGAATGCACCTGGAATGGCACAAAGAACAGTGAGATCGCCGTTACCAGAATCCCAACACACAGGCCACGCGCCACTCCACCGCCAACATATCCGGCAATGATCACATGCGTTGGCACAGGCGCCACCAGCAGCTCTTCAATATTGCGCTGGAACTTGGCGCTAAAGAACGACGAGGCCACGTTGGCGTAGGCGTTGGTAATAACCGCCATCATGATCAGGCCTGGCACAATAAACTGCATATAGGTAAACCCGTGCATCTCGCCAATGCGCGAACCAATCAGGTTACCGAAAATGATAAAGTACAGCGTCATTGTGATGACAGGTGGAACCAGGGTTTGCACCCAGATACGCATAAAGCGGTTAATCTCTTTGGCCCAGATGCTTTTCAGCGCGACCCAGTAAAGATGCGTCATGCTTTGTCTCCTTGTTTTTCGTGCACCAGAGAGACGAACAGCTCTTCCAGCCGGTTCGCTTTATTACGCATACTTAATACCTGCACGCCCTGCGCACTCAGTTGCGAGAACACACTGTTAATCCCCTGCTCCCGCAAGACTTCCACTTCAAGCGTTGACGTATCGACCAGGCGATACTGATACCCGTCCAGCTTCGGCAGCGGGCTTTTCGGCGCAAGATCGAGAATAAAGGTTTCGGATTTCAGCTTAGAGAGCAGGCTTTTCATCGACGTATTTTCCACCAGCTCGCCATTCTGGATAATCCCGATATTACGGCAGAGCATTTCCGCCTCTTCGAGATAGTGGGTGGTCAGAATGATGGTCGTCCCTTTGTCGTTGAGATCCTTAAGGAAACCCCACATTGAGCGACGAAGCTCAATGTCTACACCCGCGGTTGGTTCATCGAGGATCAACAACTTTGGCTCATGCATCAGTGCACGGGCGATCATTAAACGGCGCTTCATCCCACCGGAAAGCATCCGCGCACGTTCGTTACGTTTTTCCCACAGATCGAGCTGTTTAAGGTATTTTTCGCTGCGTTCAACCGCCTCTTTACGCTCAACACCATAGTAACCCGCCTGGTTGACAACAATTTGCTGCACCGTCTCAAACGGGTTGAAGTTGAACTCCTGCGGAACCAGGCCCAGTTGACGCTTGGCGTTGACCACATCTTTTTGCAGATCGTAGCCAAACACGCTGACCCGGCCAGAGGACTTATTGACCAGAGAACTGATAATGCCGATGGTGGTCGATTTCCCCGCCCCATTCGGCCCAAGAAGCGCGTAGAAATCCCCCGCTTCGACCTTGAGATCTATCCCGCGGAGCGCCTGAACGCCGCCTGGATAGGTTTTTTTAAGCTGTTCAAGCTCCAGTGCAATAGCCATGAATTAGACTTACCTATAGTTCTGACACACGTTGTGTGGTTTCATTAAAAGTCGGGTTACCCTATAGTAGCGCAACGCAATCACTCGGTTACAGGCCGTTAACCTCCATGAATGACATAGATACACTCATCAGCAACAATGCACTATGGTCAAAAATGCTGGTGGAAGAAGATCCCGGATTTTTCGAGAAACTGGCACAAGCGCAGAATCCACGCTTTCTATGGATTGGATGTTCTGACAGCCGTGTTCCTGCTGAACGCCTGACTGGCCTCGAACCCGGAGAATTGTTCGTACACCGTAACGTTGCTAACCTGGTCATTCATACCGATCTCAACTGCCTTTCTGTCGTTCAGTATGCCGTTGACGTGTTAGAAGTTGAGCACATCATTATTTGTGGTCACTACGGTTGCGGTGGTGTTCAAGCGGCTGTCGAAAACCCTGAACTGGGGCTTATCGATAACTGGCTGCTGCACATTCGCGATATCTGGTTCAAACATAGCTCACTGCTGGGCGAAATGCCGCAGGAACGTCGTCTCGACACACTGTGCGAGCTTAATGTTATGGAGCAGGTCTATAACCTGGGACACTCCACCATTATGCAATCCGCGTGGAAACGCGGGCAAAAAGTGTCGGTACATGGTTGGGCATACGGAATTCATGACGGGTTACTGCGTAACCTCGAAGTCACCGCCACAAACCGTGAAACCCTGGAACAGCGCTACCGTTCCGGGATTGCCAACCTGAAGCTCAAACACGTGAACCACAAATAAAAGAAGCCCCGAAAGCGAACACTTATCGGGGCACTCTTTTCACCCTTTCGTCGAGAGAAAGAAAGGATCGGGGTGAGGACATCAGGCCGCACCCTGCCAATATTACTCGTCCAGCAAGACCACTTTACCCACGTACGGCAGATGGCGATAACGCTGCGCATAATCAATGCCGTAACCCACCACAAACTCGTCCGGAATGGAAAAACCAACGAACTCGACCGGAACACTCACTTCACGGCGGGTTGGTTTATCCAACAGAGTACAAATTGCCAGAGATTTAGGCTCACGCAGGCTCAGGATCTCACGCACTTTAGAGAGTGTGTTACCGGAGTCGATGATGTCCTCTACGATCAACACATCTTTGCCGCGAATATCTTCATCCAGGTCTTTCAGGATTTTCACATCACGGGTGGTCGACATGCCGCTGCCGTAGCTGGAGGCGGTCATAAAATCGACTTCATGGGACACATGCACTTCACGGCACAAGTCTGCCATGAACATAAATGAACCACGCAGCAGACCAACCAGCACCATTTCGCTGCCGCTGTCTTTGTAATGTTCGGTGATTTGACGACCCAGTTCGGCGATACGCGCTTTGATCTCGGTTTCCGGGATCATCACTTCAACAGTATGTTTCATATTACTAACCATATGATTTTAAGACAAATCTCTCAATGCGGATCAACCTGCGTCCGGCATTAATTCACAAGCCCGCAAGTATACCAGTAAATGGATAGCCCTGGAGTATGAGTTACAAAAAGCAAATTTTGTGATTCCGATCACACTTGTTAATACCTATAATTAATTGCTAGCAAATAATTAACAAACTGATGAGTACTTTTCTATGGCTGAAACAAAATCTCAACAGCCACGTCTACTGGTGACATTAACAGCGGCGTTCGCAGCCTTCTGCGCGCTGTATTTGTTAATCGGTGGCGTCTGGCTGGTCGCACTTGGCGGCTCCTGGTACTACCCAATTGCGGGTCTGGTTATGGTGGGTGTAACCGTCCTGCTTTTGCGTAGAAAGCAATCAGCACTGTGGCTCTATGCCGCATTACTCCTCGCAACAATGATTTGGGGCGTCTGGGAAGTCGGGTTCGACTTCTGGGCATTGACGCCGCGCAGTGACATTCTGGTCTTCTTTGGCATCTGGTTGATCCTGCCATTCGTCTGGCGTCGTCTGCTTGTGCCTTCCAGCGGTGCAGTCTCCGCCCTGGTTGTGGCACTGCTGATCAGCGGCGGCATCCTGACCTGGGCCGGATTCAACGACCCGCAGGAAATTAAAGGCACACTGAACACCGAGTCCACGCCTGCTGCAGCGATCTCTCAGGTTGCAGATGGCGACTGGCCAGCATACGGTCGTAATCAGGAAGGTCAGCGCTACTCGCCACTGAAGCAAATCAATGCGGATAATGTTAAGAACCTGAAAGAAGCCTGGGTCTTCCGAACGGGTGACCTGAAGCAGCCAAACGATCCCGGCGAACTGACCAACGAAGTCACGCCAATTAAAGTGGGCGACATGCTTTACCTGTGTACGGCACACCAGCGTCTGTTCGCGCTTGATGCCGCTACCGGGAAAGAAAAATGGCACTTCGATCCGCAGTTGAACACCAACACCTCATTCCAGCATGTGACCTGTCGCGGAGTTTCTTACCATGAAGCGCGCGCCGATAACGCCAGCCCGGATGTTGTCGCGGATTGCCCACGTCGTATTATGCTGCCGGTCAATGATGGTCGTCTGTTTGCCATTAACGCCGAAACCGGCAAACTGTGCGAAACCTTTGCCAACAAAGGTATCCTGAATCTGCAGACCAATATGCCGGACACCACGCCGGGTCTGTATGAGCCGACATCTCCGCCAATCATCACCGATAAAACGATTGTGATTGCCGGTTCGGTAACGGATAACTTCTCTACCCGTGAAACCTCTGGCGTTATCCGTGGTTTTGACGTGAATACCGGTAAACTGCTGTGGGCCTTCGACCCGGGCGCGAAAGATCCTAATGCGATCCCGTCGGATGAACACACCTTTACCTTTAACTCTCCAAACTCCTGGGCTCCGGCTGCGTATGACGCGAAGCTGGATCTGGTCTATCTGCCAATGGGTGTGACCACGCCGGATATCTGGGGCGGTAACCGCACGCCAGAGCAGGAGCGTTACGCGAGTGCTATCGTGGCGCTGAATGCGACCACCGGTAAACTGGCATGGAGTTACCAGACCGTTCACCACGATCTGTGGGATATGGACATGCCTTCCCAGCCGACGCTGGCAGACATCACGGTTAACGGCAAAACCGTTCCGGTGATTTATGCTCCGGCGAAAACCGGCAACATTTTTGTGCTGGATCGCAGCAACGGTAAGCTGGTTGTCCCTGCCCCGGAAAAACCGGTTCCTCAGGGTGCAGCAAAAGGCGACTACGTCAGCAAAACGCAGCCGTTCTCTGACCTGAGCTTCCGTCCGAAGAAAGACCTCAGCGGTGCTGACATGTGGGGCGCCACCATGTTTGACCAGTTGGTCTGCCGCGTGATGTTCCATCAGTTGCGTTATGAAGGCATCTTCACACCACCGTCTGAGCAAGGCACGCTGGTCTTCCCTGGCAACCTGGGAATGTTCGAATGGGGCGGAATTTCCGTTGATCCGAACCGTCAGGTGGCGATTGCCAACCCGATGGCACTGCCGTTCGTCTCTAAGCTGATCCCACGAGGTCCGGGCAACCCGATGGAGCCACCGAAAGACGCAAAAGGTACTGGGACTGAATCCGGTATTCAGCCGCAGTATGGCGTACCGTTTGGCGTAACTCTGAACCCGTTCCTGTCTCCGTTCGGTCTGCCGTGTAAACAGCCAGCCTGGGGTTATATTTCCGGTCTGGATCTCAAAACTAACCAGATTGTGTGGAAAAAACGTATTGGTACGCCACAGGACAGCATGCCATTCCCGATGCCGGTTCCTGTCCCGTTCAATATGGGTATGCCAATGCTGGGTGGCCCAATTTCTACCGCCGGTAACGTGCTGTTCATCGCGGCAACCGCAGATAACTACCTGCGCGCGTACAACATGACCAACGGTGAGAAACTGTGGCAGGGCCGCTTGCCTGCGGGTGGGCAGGCCACGCCGATGACCTATGAAGTGAATGGCAAGCAGTATGTTGTCATCTCTGCGGGGGGTCACGGTTCGTTTGGAACGAAGATGGGTGACTATATCGTCGCGTATGCTTTACCTGACGAAGCAAAATAAACGCAAAACGGTAACTTCGGTTGCCGTTTTTTATGTTTGTTCCCTCTCCCTGTGGGAGAGGGTTAGGGTGAGGGCATCAGGCTGCACTGTTCTAAACGGTAAAACCGAGCATCATCCCCGTATCTTCATGTTCCAGCAGATGGCAGTGCGCCATATAGGCAAACTCCTTTGGTGCATCGTGGTCAAATTTTACGAGCACCTCACTGATGCCACCTTCAACCTTAACCGTGTCCTTCCAGCCCGCGCGATGCGGGTCAGGCGCTTTACCGTTTTCAGAGAGAATACGGAACTGCGTGCCGTGAATGTGGAACGGATGCAGCATCATGTCGCCCTCGCCTGAAATCACCCAACGCTCGAACTGCCCTTTTGCGGCAGCAAACATCGGCGTGTTCATATCGAACGCTTTGCCGTTGATGCGGTTGGCATTGTGGAAATCAAAATCATGGCTGCCATGGTTCATATTCCCCATGTTCCCCATCTTGCCGTGATCCATATTCATATGACCCATCATTTGTCCATGCTGCATCCCCGCCATCGCCTGGTCACCATACTTCGCCATCAGCGCCTGCATCCCCATCATGTCGAGCATCGGGTCCATTGAGAGCTGTAGCTTGCGCTGGGTTAATCCTTCAAGAGCAGGCAGTGCGGGCAGCAGCGTGGTTAAGGTATCCGGCAATGCGCCAGAGGCCGTAACCTGCAATGGCTGGATACGCAGCACCGGATGGGGTTTATCAAAAGGCGCAACGGCCATCCCCATCTGACTGACGGGTAACGTCACCAGATCAAACGCTTTGCCGTCGCTAATATCCACCAGAACTTCAAAACGCTCACCCATCAGCATGGGCAGTTCGTTCACTTTCACCGGCTCCGGCAGCAGACCACCGTCGCTCGCCACCACATACAATGGGCGTTTATCGCTGGTCGCAAAATTCAGTGAACGGGCATTGCAGCCGTTAAGCAAACGCAAACGCAGCCAGCCCTTTGGTGCGGCATGTTGAGGATAAATCGCCCCGTTGGTCAGAAGCGTATCGCCAAACCATCCCACCGCGGCGCTCATCACATCCAGTTGGTAATCAATCTGCCCGTCAGTGGTAAATTTTTTGTCCTGCACAATCACAGGCACATCGTCGATGCCCCACTGTTTTGGCAGACGCAGCAGGCGGCTCTCGTCGTCTTCAATCAGCACTAACCCCGCCAGTCCCATTGCGACCTGATGACCTGTTTTGCCATGCTGATGAGGGTGGAACCAGCACGTTGCCGCACGCTGGTCAGGAGTAAAGGTTACGCTTCTGCTGCCACCGGCTTTAATCACACCTTGTGGCCCACCATCAACCTCTCCCGGCACTTCCAGACCGTGCCAGTGCAGTGTTGTCTCTTCTGTCAGCGTATTGTGAATATCAACGGTGACGGCTTTACCTTTGCGTAACTGGATGGCGGGGCCTAACATATTACCGTTATATCCCCACGTCGTTGCCGTCTGTGCACCAAACGTCGTTTTACCTTGCTGGACCACTAGCTGAATACGGCCACGAGCATCTGCGGTAAGCACCTCCGGAATGGGCAATCCAGGCCTGTCAGCGGCAAAAGCAGCACGGCTCCAGAGTGGTAGTGCGCTGGCAACCCCCAGCGCAACGGAATATTTCAAAAAATCACGGCGTTGCATGTTCATTTCCTTATTTCCTGCAGGCGATATTTTGAGCATAAACCCTCCCCTTACCGGAAGGTCAAGCAAAGCGGCAATAATAAAGATCGTCGCCCTGGCATCAAGTATGCTAACGTTAATTTTCCGTGATGCAGTGGTAGAAGCAATGAAGACGTTTTTCAGGACAATTTTGTTCGCCAGCCTGATGGCTATGTGCTCGAACAGTTATGCGCTAAGTGAAAATGAAGCAGAAGATATGGCCGATTTAACGGCGGTGTTTGTATTCCTGAAAAACGATTGCGGATACCAGAATTTACCCAACGGGCAAATTCGTCGTGCACTGGTCTTTTTTGCCCAACAGAACCAATGGGACCTCAGCAACTACGACAGCTTCGACATGAAGGCGCTCGGCGAAGACAGCTACCGGGATTTAAGCGGTATCGGCATTCCCACTGCAAAGAAATGCAAAGCGCTGGCTCGCGACTCACTAAGCCTGCTCGCCTACGTAAAATAACCTTCCCGACGCTCCTTTGTTGATGATGCTATAACCGTTCAGTGACGGTTATAGCTCGCTGTCGTCTGCGCCCCTGTTTATGCTGGTGTAACAGATGTTAACGAAGGAGGAATCACCCCATGGCCGAAAATACAGTCTGGCATGAAACGCTACATGACCAGTTTGGTCAGTACTTTTCCGTTGATAATGTGCTTTATCACGAGAAAACCGATCATCAGGATCTGATCATTTTTGAGAACGCCGCATTTGGGCGCGTGATGGCATTGGACGGCGTGGTACAAACCACCGAGCGCGACGAATTTATCTATCACGAAATGATGACCCACGTACCGCTTCTGGCGCATGGGCACGCCAAACACGTGCTGATCATTGGTGGTGGCGATGGCGCAATGCTGCGTGAAGTGTCCCGCCATCAGTCCATCGAAACCATTACTATGGTGGAGATCGATGCCGGAGTGGTTTCGTTCTGCCGCCAGTATCTGCCCAACCACAACGCCGGTAGCTACGACGACCCGCGCTTCAACCTTGTCATTGATGACGGGGTTAATTTTGTAAACCAGACCCGTCAGACCTTTGATGTGATTATCTCTGACTGCACCGATCCCATTGGCCCTGGTGCAACGTTGTTTACCTCTTCCTTCTACGAAGGCTGCAAACGTTGTCTGAATCCCGGCGGGATCTTCGTCGCACAAAATGGCGTCTGCTTCCTGCAACAAGATGAAGCCCTGGACAGCCATCGTAAATTAAGCAGCTACTTTGACGATGTCAGCTTCTATCAGGCGGCCATTCCGACCTATTACGGCGGGATCATGACCTTCGCCTGGGCGACCGATAACGATGTGCTACGCCATCTTTCGACGGAAATCATCCAGGCTCGCTTCCATCAGTCTGGCCTTCAGTGTCGATACTACAACCCGGCCATCCACACTGCGGCATTCGCCTTGCCACAATATCTGCAAGACGCGCTGTCCTCTAAGGAGGTGAGTTAATTGAAAAAGCTTAAACTGCATGGCTTTAACAACCTGACGAAAAGCCTGAGTTTTTGTATTTACGATATCTGCTACGCCAAAACAGCGGAAGAACGCGATGGTTACATCGCCTATATCGATGAACTCTACAACGCTAACCGCCTGACGGAGATCCTCTCAGAAACCTGTTCGATTATCGGCGCTAATATTCTGAATATTGCCCGACAGGATTATGAGCCTCAGGGGGCAAGCGTCACCATCCTCGTGAGCGAGGAGCCTGTAGACCCGAAACTGATCGACCCCAGCGAACACCCAGGTCCACTGCCAGAAGCCGTGGTAGCCCACCTGGATAAAAGCCACATCTGTGTTCACACCTATCCGGAAAGTCACCCTGAAGGTGGGCTTTGTACCTTCCGCGCGGATATTGAAGTCTCTACCTGCGGCGTGATTTCACCGCTGAATGCGTTGAACTATTTAATCCACCAGCTCGAATCGGATATCGTGACTATTGACTATCGCGTGCGGGGTTTTACTCGTGATATCAATGGGATGAAGCACTTTATCGACCACGAAATTAATTCCATTCAGAACTTTATGTCCGAGGATATGAAGGCGCTGTACGATATGGTGGATGTGAATGTCTATCAGGAAAACATCTTTCACACCAAGATGTTACTAAAGGAATTCGATCTTAAGCACTATATGTTCCATACCCGGCCGGAAGAGCTAAGCGAGGAAGAGCGCAAGGTTATCACGGACCTGTTGTGGAAAGAGATGCGCGAGATTTACTACGGCCGCAATATGCCAGCCGTGTAAACACATAAGGAGCAAGGATGCTCCGACGAATTACTTCTGTTTCATAAATTTGCGGTATGCCGCTACCACCTGTAAAAAGTCCTCAACGCCACACAGCGACAGACTCTCTTCATCGTAGTAACTCATTCCCTCTTCGATTTCATCACCCGAAAACTCCAGCTGATTGGCGCGAACCATCACCTCTTCACCATCCATCCACAGCGTGTATTCATGCCCGACACGTTGCCAGGAACGTTCACTGCCTTTCACCGTCTGTGCCGCCTGTACCACTTCATCTAACAGGGCGGTGTTTTCCTTCACTTCTTCGTTAAACCAATGCCCCACCACTTCGTGGCCCATCGACATACGCACTTTCACCACACCTGTGATGTCGCGCAGAAATTCGTAATCCATCGTATTTTCCTCTGCAAAGCCATTACGTTAATTATCGCAGCAGAGAGGAAGAAAAAAAGCGTGAGAGACGGGAGGAATGAAAATAAAAAGGTGAGAGCAAAGCCCTGCGGCCTGATGCCCTCACCCCAGCCCCTCTCACACTGGAGAGGGGCGCATTTATTATACTGCTGTCTGGAAGATCACGCCGTCAGCCTTCTCGGTGTACTGAGAGAGCTGGTCGAAGTTCAGATAGCGGTAGGTATCCACCGCCGTCTTATCAACTTGCGCAATATAGGTCTGGTACTCTTCCGGCGTTGGCAGTTTACCAATCAGCGCGGCAACTGCCGCCAGTTCCGCAGAGGCCAGATAGACGTTTGCGCCTGTACCTAAACGGTTCGGGAAGTTACGGGTAGAAGTGGAAACCACTGTCGCACCGTCAGCAACACGCGCCTGGTTACCCATACACAGGGAACAGCCAGGGATTTCGATACGCGCCCCGCTCTTACCGAATACGCTGTAATAACCTTCTTCAGTCAACTGCGCCGCATCCATACGGGTTGGCGGAGCCACCCACAGGCGGGTTGGCAGCTGGCCTTTATGGGTATCCAGCAGTTTACCGGCAGCACGGAAGTGACCGATGTTGGTCATGCAGGAACCGATGAACACTTCGTCGATCTTATCGCCCTGCACATCAGAAAGCAGACGGGCATCGTCTGGATCGTTCGGTGCACACAGGATTGGCTCTTTAATATCCGCCAGATCGATGTCGATCACGGCTGCATATTCTGCATCCGCATCGGCTTCCAGCAGTTGCGGATCTGCCAGCCATTTTTCCATCCCCTGCACGCGGCGTTCCAGGGTACGACGATCGCCGTAACCTTCTGCAATCATCCACTTCAGCAATACGATGTTGGACGTCAGATACTCTTCGATCGGCGCCTGGTTCAGCTTGATGGTACAACCTGCCGCTGAGCGCTCAGCGGAAGCATCCGTCAGTTCGAACGCCTGCTCAACTTTCAGATCCGGCAGACCTTCGATCTCCAGAATGCGGCCAGAGAAGATGTTTTTCTTCCCTTTTTTCTCAACGGTCAGCAGACCTTGTTTGATCGCATACAGCGGGATCGCATGCACCAGATCACGCAGGGTAATCCCCGGCTGCATTTTGCCTTTGAAGCGCACCAGAACCGATTCCGGCATATCCAGCGGCATCACGCCCGTCGCAGCAGCAAATGCCACCAGACCAGAGCCTGCCGGGAAGGAGATGCCAATCGGGAAGCGGGTATGAGAGTCACCGCCTGTGCCTACGGTATCAGGCAGCAACATGCGGTTCAGCCAGGAGTGGATAACGCCATCACCCGGACGCAGAGACACACCGCCACGGTTCATAATGAAGTCCGGCAGCGTGTGGTGCGTGGTGACGTCAACCGGCTTAGGATACGCAGCGGTATGGCAGAATGATTGCATTACCAGATCAGAAGAGAAGCCCAGGCACGCCAGGTCTTTCAGCTCATCACGGGTCATCGGGCCGGTAGTGTCCTGAGAACCTACGGAGGTCATCTTCGGTTCGCAGTACGCACCTGGACGAATGCCTTTCACACCACAGGCACGGCCAACCATTTTCTGCGCCAGAGAGAAGCCACGGCTGCTTTCTGCCACATCTTTCGCCTGACGGAAGACATCACTGTGCGGCAGACCCAGCGCTTCACGCGCTTTAGTCGTCAGGCCACGACCGATGATCAGCGGAATACGCCCACCCGCACGAACTTCATCAATCAGCACATCCGTTTTCAGTTCAAAACTTGCGAGCAGTTCACCGGTTTCGTGGTTACGGACTTCACCCTTGAACGGATAAACGTCAATCACGTCGCCCATGTTCAGGTTGTTCACGTCCACTTCAATAGGCAGCGCGCCTGCATCTTCCATGGTGTTAAAGAAGATAGGGGCAATTTTACCGCCGAGACACAGGCCACCGCCGCGTTTGTTCGGCACATGAGGAATATCATCACCCATGAACCACAGTACGGAGTTGGTTGCAGACTTACGGGAAGAGCCCGTTCCCACGACGTCGCCAACGTAGGCCAGTGGGAAACCTTTCTCCTGCAGGGCTTCGATCTGTTTGATCGGGCCAACACTTCCAGGCTGATCAGGCTCAATGCCTTCACGGGCATTTTTCAACATCGCCAGGGCGTGCAGTGGGATATCAGGGCGAGACCAGGCATCCGGGGCTGGAGACAGGTCATCAGTGTTGGTTTCACCCGTGACTTTGAACACCGTCACGGTCATTTTTTCTGCCAGCGCAGGACGGCTCAGGAACCACTCGGCGTCAGCCCAGGATTGCATAACCTGTTTCGCGTAGTGGTTACCCGCTTTCGCTTTTTCTTCCACATCGTAGAAGTTATCAAACATCAGCAGCGTGTGGGTCAGCGCTTTCGCGGCAATAGGGGCCAGGGTGTCACTGTCCAGCGCGTCGATCAATGGATGAATATTGTAGCCACCCTGCATCGTACCGAGCAGTTCAATGGCTTTTTCAGGAGTGACCAGTGGGGAGGTGGCTTCACCTTTGGCAATGGCAGCAAGGAAACCGGCTTTAACATATGCGGCTTCATCTACGCCTGGCGGTACTCGGTTGATCAAAAGATCTAAAAGGAATTCTTCTTCGCCCGCGGGCGGGTTTTTCAGCAGCTCGACGAGCGCGGCCATTTGGGTTGCATCTAAAGGTTTGGGTACAATTCCCTCGGCGGCACGTTCTGCTACGTGCTTACGGTATTCTTCTAGCACGACGGTTCTCCTCACTCTCATTGTCATATTGCGGCATACACTTCCTCCTTCAACTTACCTCTCCGTTGGCTGCATTCACTCACTCCCGTCACTCACTGATGTAAGCTCTGGAAGATCCGTTCACTTGCCGCCTTGACGCAAATTGAAAGCTTTCGTGTATTGGGCGTTTTCTTCACGCTCCTGTGAGACAGCAGTTTGTAGGGTAAATGCCCGAAGCCGCGTCGGGCAGCATAGCAGGATTTCTGCACAGTGTTAATCCGTTTACAAAAAAGCAACATTAAATAGTTTGCTGAATCGTTAAGGATGGTATAGCGGATAGTGAGCATCTGTTTTGCAGGTCATTCGCAAGGGCGGCCTGCGGAATACCCGACGACTTTCCCGACATCAGATATAATTTGTGTAATAAATGCTCACATTCTTTAGCCAGATGTTCCGGTGATTTCCCAATAAAAGTCAAAACAGCAAAACTCGGGTGAATATACTCGCGGCAACAGCAACGCCTCACGGCACTGCCCTCGTCTCGTCGGAGTCATCTTATGAAGTTGCCTTTTAAGCCACACCTCCTTGTCCTTCTGTGCAGTGCCGGGCTTTTTGCCGCATCAGGCGTCATGCTGGTGAAAGGACGGGCGACAGAGCCCCAGCCCCAACCGGCCGTTCCCGTGGCGCAGCCAACCCCCGTCGCGCAATCATCTGCAACCCCTGCTCCGACTTACACATCTGCACAACTGGATCAATGGGTCGCCCCTGTTGCACTCTACCCTGACGCGCTGTTGTCTCAGATTTTGATGGCATCGACCTATCCGGCAAATGTGATTCAGGCGGCGCAGTGGTCCAAAGATAACCCCAAAATGCAGGGGGATACCGCCATTCAGGCCGTGGCCGGGCAGCCGTGGGACCCCAGTGTGAAATCGCTGGTTGCCTTTCCACAGCTGATGTCATTGATGGGCGAGAATCCTCCCTGGGTGCAAAACCTCGGTGATGCTTTCCTCGCGCAGCCGAAGGATGTAATGGACTCTGTTCAACGTCTTCGCGCCCTCGCTCAGCAGACTGGCGCATTACAATCCACACCTCAGCAGACCGTCACCACCGTGACAAAACCCGCGTCGACGAAAAGCACCTCCACGGAATCGACATCCACTAGTACCGCAACGCCAGCACCGACCGTCATTAAGATCGAATCTGCCGATCCTCAGGTTGTGTATGTTCCAACCTATAATCCTAATACGGTCTATGGAACCTGGCCCAATACCAGTTATCCCCCGGTCTATCTCCCTCCTTCCCCTGGGGAGCAATTCACTGACAGCCTGGTAAAAGGCTTTGGTTTTAGTCTGGGTGTCGCAACAACCTATGCAATTTTCAGCAATATCGACTGGGATCACCATCATCACGATGATGATTACAACCACAACGGCGGATATAACCGTAACGGTGATAACAACATCAATATCAACGTTGATAATTTCAATAAAATCAGCGGACAACATCTTACTGAGGCTAACCAGACCTGGCAGCACAATCCAGCCTATCGGGAAGGCGTGCCGTATCCCACAAACCAGCTCAACAGCCGTTTCCATTCAACAAATACGGCGACAGGCCTGAGTGGAACGCAGCAAAAAACGGTGAACCGCGATAACCAGCGTCAGGCGGCGTTAGCACAAGTTCAGCAATCGACGGGTAAAACGCTCTCCCAGGCACAGCGCCCGGCCACAAAAGAGGCTCAGCGTCAGGCAGCAAATCAGCAACTGAAGCAAATTTCTCAGCGTAGTAACTATCGCGGGTACGACAACACACCGCAAAGCGGACAACGCAAGCATGCTAAGCAAACGCACGAGAGCCGCCAGACAACCACTCCGCGTCCGGAAAAACGGGTTTCACAAACCGCCCAGCGGCCAAACAACCCACCTCGTGCTAATGCGCTAAGCGGTAACGATAGCCTTTCCGCTAACTGGCAGGCCCAGCAGCAACGCGGCACGCAGAGCCGTCAGTTATCAGCCCGTAATCAGCAGCAACAGCAGCGACAAATGCCAGCCCGAACTGAACACCGTGAATTCCGTCATCGCTAAAGGAACAGACATGAAAATCAAATTACTCAGTGGGCTGGTGCTTTTGATGGTGTCTACCGTCACGATGGCGCAGCAATATTTCAGCACGCCAGAACAAGCAACGGATGCACTGGCGAATGCCATTAATGAGCAAAATGAAAGTGCGATGAATTCCCTGCTCGGTGATAACTGGCGTCATTTTTTGCCGCCAGAAGGTGTCGACCCGGATGCCGTCGACCGTTTTTTGCGCGACTGGAAAGTGCGCCACAGCACAGTGGTTAACGACAATATTGCCCATCTCATCGTCGGTGAAAATAGCTGGCAACTGCCAATACCCGTCATCAAGACGGCATCCGGGTGGCAATTTGATATGCAGGAAGCCGCCAATGAGATCCTGACACGTGAAATAGGCCGCAATGAACTGGCTGCCATAGAAGCCCTGCATGCCTACGTCGATGCCCAGCAGAGCTATTACGCCCTTAACCAGACCTACGCCCGGAAAATTGTCAGTTCAGAAGGGAAAAAAGATGGCCTGTACTGGCCTGTTGCACAAGGCGAAACCCCCAGCCCACTCGGTCCGGCGTTCAGTCCAAAAGAGCCTGGAATGGGTTATCACGGCTATCGGTTCAAAATCCTGCCTGATAAACACGGTTTTGCAATGGTCGCCTGGCCAGTCAGTTATGGTGAAACAGGAGTGATGAGTTTTGTGATCAATCAGGATGACAAAGTTTATCAGACAAACCTCGGCAGTCACTCGCCACAAAAAGCACAGCAACTCACTGTCTATAACCCGGATAAAAACTGGCAACCTGTCGCTCCCTGAACCACAGGCACAAAAAAAGCGGCTTATCAGCCGCTTTTTTAAGCCGGAAGAAACTTATTTCTTCTTCGCTTTCGCGTTTGGCAGGTCGGTGATGCTACCTTCAAACACTTCTGCCGCCAGGCCCACAGACTCATGCAGAGTTGGGTGAGCGTGGATGGTCAGCGCGATGTCTTCAGCGTCACAGCCCATTTCGATAGCCAGACCAATCTCACCCAGCAGTTCGCCGCCGTTAGTACCGACAATTGCACCACCGATTACACGGTGAGTCTCTTTGTCGAAGATCAGTTTGGTTACGCCGTCAGCGCAATCAGAAGCGATAGCACGCCCAGAAGCTGCCCACGGGAAGGTGGCGGTTTCGTAGCTAATGCCTTTCTCTTTCGCTTCTTTCTCTGTCAGACCCACCCAGGCAACTTCTGGCTCGGTGTACGCGATAGAAGGAATCACTTTCGGATCGAAGTAGTGTTTCATGCCCGCGATAACTTCAGCGGCAACGTGACCTTCGTGAACACCTTTGTGTGCCAGCATTGGCTGACCGACGATATCGCCGATAGCAAAGATGTGCGGCACGTTAGTGCGCAGCTGTTTGTCGACGCGAATGAAACCACGATCGTCAACTTCCACGCCCGCTGCGCCTGCATTAAGGTTTTTACCGTTCGGTACGCGACCGATAGCCACCAGCACGGCGTCATAGCGCTGCGCTTCAGCAGGGGCTTTTTTGCCTTCCATGGAAACGTAAATACCGTCTTCTTTCGCTTCAACGGCAGTCACTTTGGTTTCCAGCATCAGGTTGAATTTCTTGCTGATACGTTTGGTGAAGACTTTAACGATGTCTTTATCGGCAGCCGGGATAACCTGGTCGAACATTTCAACCACGTCAATCTCTGAACCCAGCGCATGGTACACCGTACCCATTTCCAGGCCGATGATACCGCCGCCCATGACCAGCAGACGTTTTGGAACGCTTTTCAGTTCCAGTGCATCGGTGGAATCCCACACGCGCGGATCTTCATGTGGAATGAATGGCAGTTCGATTGGGCGAGAGCCTGCCGCGATGATCGCGTTGTCGAAGTTGATCACGGTTTTGCCGTTTTCACCTTCCACTTCCAGGGTGTTTGCCCCGGTGAATTTACCCAGACCGTTTACCACTTTCACTTTACGGCCTTTGGCCATACCGGCCAGACCACCGGTCAGCTGAGTGATAACTTTCTCTTTCCAGGTACGAATCTTGTCGATATCGGTTTTCGGCTCGCCGAAGACGATACCGTGTTCAGCCAGCGCTTTGGCTTCTTCGATAACTTTGGCTACGTGCAGCAGCGCTTTTGAAGGGATACAGCCGACGTTCAGACAAACACCGCCGAGGGTGCTGTAGCGTTCTACGATGACGGTTTCCAGACCTAAATCCGCGGCGCGGAATGCTGCGGAGTAACCTGCCGGGCCTGCCCCAAGTACTACGACCTGAGTTTTGATTTCTGTGCTCATCATGACCTCTTAATTTATACCCGTCGTCCACCGGGTCGTTCTATCCGCCCGCAGTTTACAAAATTGTTAACAATTTTGAAACAACAAACGGCTCACGAATTGTCGCTTTCGCCAATAACCTCACAAACCTCACGAGATTATCAGAAAAAAGCCGGCCGATTGGCCGGCTTTTCGATTACATCACCAGGCGGCGAATATCGCTCAGGGTGTTGTTGATGATGGTGATAAAGCGCGCACCATCAGCACCGTCGATCACGCGGTGGTCGAAGGAAAGAGAAATCGGCATCATCAGACGCGGAGTAAACTCTTTACCGTTCCATACCGGCTCAATCGCGGATTTGGACACACCGAGGATAGCCACTTCCGGCGCGTTAACAATCGGTGCGAAGTGGGTTGTACCCAGGCCACCGATGCTGGAGATAGTGAAGCAACCGCCCTGCATTTCGCCAGCAGTCAACTTACCATCACGCGCTTTCTTGGAGATCACAGTCAGTTCACGAGACAGCTCGGTAATGCTCTTCTTGTTCACGTCTTTGAAGACCGGAACAACCAGACCATTTGGCGTATCAACCGCCACACCGATGTTGATGTATTTTTTCAGCGTCAGACGCTGTGCATCTTCGGACAGGGAGCTGTTGAAACGAGGCATCTGCTCAAGCGCAGCAGCAACCGCTTTCATGATGAAGACGACTGGGGTGAATTTCACATCCAGTTTACGCTTCTCAGCTTCTGCGTTCTGCTGTTTACGGAACGCTTCCAGGTCAGTGATATCGGTTTTGTCGAAGTGCGTAACGTGCGGGATCATCACCCAGTTACGGCTCAGGTTAGCACCAGAGATTTTCTGGATACGACCCAGTTCAACTTCTTCGATTTCGCCAAACTTGCTGAAGTCCACTTTTGGCCATGGCAGCATGCCCGGAATACCACCGCCACTGGCAGCAGCAGGTGCAGCTTCAGCGCGTTTCACCGCGTCTTTCACATAAGTCTGAACGTCTTCGCGCAGGATACGACCTTTACGGCCAGTCCCTTTCACTTTCGCCAGGTTCACACCGAATTCGCGCGCCAGGCGACGAATCAGTGGAGTCGCGTGAACGTAAGCGTCGTTTTCAGCGAATTCAGATTTGCCTTCCGCCTTCGCAGCTGGGGCAGCAGCAGGTTTAGCCGCCTGAGCCGGTGCAGCAGCAGGTGCTGGAGCAGCAACCGGAGCGGCGGCAGGTGCAGCGCCTTCCACTTCGAAGACCATGATCAGGGAACCGGTAGACACTTTGTCACCAGTGCTGATTTTGATCTCTTTAACCGTACCCGCGAATGGCGCAGGCACTTCCATGGACGCTTTGTCGCCTTCAACGGTGATCAGTGATTGTTCAGCAGCAACTTTGTCGCCGACTTTCACCATCACTTCGGTCACTTCGACTTCGTCACCGCCGATGTCTGGTACGTTAACGTCTTTCGCGCCGCCAGCAACAGCTGGTGCAGCGGCTGCCGGAGCAGCGGCCTGTGCAGGCGCGGCAGCAGGTGCAGCACCCGCCACTTCGAAGACCATGATCAGGGAGCCAGTAGACACTTTGTCACCGGTGTTGATTTTGATCTCTTTAACCGTACCCGCGAACGGAGCCGGAACTTCCATAGAGGCTTTGTCGCCTTCTACGGTGATCAGGGACTGTTCAGCCGCAACGGTGTCGCCCACTTTCACCAGGATTTCGGTCACTTCAACTTCGTCACCGCCGATGTCAGGCACGTTGACTTCTTTCGCTGCCGCGGCAGCTGCTGGTGCAGCGGCCGGAGCGGCTTTCTTCTCTTCCTGCGCAGGTGCAGCAGTTGCTGCACCGTCAGCGGAATCGAAAATCATGATCAGTTTGCCCGTCTCGGTTTTATCGCCAACAGAGACTTTGATCTCTTTAACGATGCCAGCCTGAGGAGACGGGACTTCCATAGAGGCTTTATCGCCTTCTACGGTGATCAGCGACTGTTCTGCTTCAACTTTGTCGCCTACTTTGACCAGGATCTCGGTGATTTCAACTTCATCAGCCCCGATGTCCGGTACATTGATTTCGATAGCCATTATTCTTTTACCTCTTACGCCAGACGCGGGTTAACTTTTTCAGCATCGATGTTGAACTTGGTGATTGCTTCTGCCACCACTTTCTTGTCGATTTCGCCACGTTTAGCCAGTTCGCCCAGTGCTGCTACAACCACATAAGAAGCATCAACTTCGAAGTGGTGACGCAGGTTTTCACGGCTGTCAGAACGACCGAAGCCGTCAGTACCCAGTACGCGATAATCATCAGCTGGTACGTAGGTACGAACCTGCTCTGCGAACAGTTTCATATAGTCAGTAGAAGCCACCGCTGGAGCATCGTTCATCACCTGAGCGATGTACGGAACGCGCGGCGTTTCCATTGGGTGCAGCATGTTCCAGCGCTCACAATCCTGGCCATCACGAGCCAGTTCAGTGAAGGAGGTTACGCTGTAGACGTCAGAACCTACACCGTAGTCGTTCGCCAGGATCTGTGCGGCTTCACGTACGTGACGCAGGATAGAACCGGAGCCCAACAGCTGAACTTTACCTTTGCTACCTGCAACGGTTTCGAGTTTGTAGATACCTTTACGGATACCTTCCTCTGCACCTGCTGGCATCGCCGGCATGTGGTAGTTTTCGTTCAGCGTGGTGATGTAGTAGTAAACGTTCTCTTGTTTCTCACCGTACATACGCTCCAGACCATCATGCATGATGACAGCCACTTCGTATGCGTAAGACGGGTCGTAAGAGATACAGTTAGGGATAGTCAGAGACTGAATGTGGCTGTGACCATCTTCGTGCTGCAGGCCTTCACCGTTCAGTGTCGTACGACCGGAAGTTCCCCCTACCAGGAAGCCGCGAGCCTGTTGGTCGCCAGCCTGCCAGCACAGGTCACCGATACGCTGGAAACCGAACATGGAGTAGTAGATGTAGAACGGAATCATTGGCAGATCGTTGGTGCTGTAAGAGGTCGCAGCAGCCAGCCAGGACGCGCCTGCACCCAGCTCGTTGATACCTTCCTGCAGGATCTGACCTTTCTCGTCTTCTTTGTAATATGCAACCTGCTCACGGTCCTGCGGGGTGTACTGCTGGCCGTTCGGGCTGTAGATACCGATCTGACGGAACAGACCTTCCATACCGAAAGTACGTGCTTCATCAGCAATGATTGGAACCAGACGATCTTTGATCGACTTGTTCTTCAGCATCACGTTCAGGGCACGAACGAAAGCGATAGTAGTGGAGATTTCTTTGTTCTGTTCTTCCAGCAGCTGAGAGAAGTCTTCCAGCGCAGGCAGTTCCAGTTTCTCGGAGAAGTTAGGCTGACGAGATGGCAGGTAGCCTTTCAGTGCCTGACGACGTTCGTGCAGGTACTTGTGCTCTTCAGAACCTTCCGGGAAGGTGAGGTAAGACAGGTTTTCAACCTGCTCATCGGTCACTGGCACATTGAAACGGTCGCGGATATAACGCACGCCGTCCATGTTCATTTTCTTAACCTGGTGAGCGATGTTTTTACCTTCAGCGGTATCCCCCATGCCATAACCTTTGATGGTGTGGGCCAGGATCACAGTCGCTTTACCTTTGGTGTCCTGCGCTTTTTTCAGTGCAGCGTAGACTTTCTTCGGATCGTGGCCACCACGGTTCAGGGCCCAAATCTGCTCGTCAGTCCAGTCTGCAACCAGCGCTGCGGTTTCTGGGTATTTACCGAAGAAGTGCTCGCGAACGTATGCACCGTCTTTGGATTTGAAGGTCTGGTAGTCGCCGTCAACGGTTTCGTTCATCAGTTGGATCAGTTTACCGCTGGTATCTTTACGCAGCAGCTCATCCCAACGACCGCCCCACATCACTTTGATCACGTTCCAGCCAGCACCTGCGAAGATGCCTTCCAGTTCGTTGATGATCTTGCCGTTGCCGGTTACCGGACCATCCAGACGTTGCAGGTTACAGTTGATAATGAAGCACAGGTTGTCCAGTTTCTCACGGGTAGCGATAGTAATCGCCCCTTTAGATTCTGGCTCATCCATTTCACCGTCGCCCAGGAAAGCGTAAACGGTTTGTTCAGAGGTATCTTTCAGACCACGGTGTTCCAGATATTTCAGGAACTTCGCCTGGTAGATCGCACCGATTGGGCCCAGACCCATAGACACGGTCGGGAACTGCCAGAATTCAGGCATCAGTTTAGGGTGCGGGTAAGAAGACAGACCTTTACCGTGAACTTCCTGACGGAAGTTGTTCATCTGCTCTTCAGTCAGACGACCTTCCAGGAATGCACGTGCATAGATACCAGGGGAGATGTGACCCTGGAAGTAAACCAGATCGCCGCCGTCTTTCTCGTTACGTGCACGGAAGAAGTGGTTGAAGCACACTTCATAAACGGTTGCTGAAGACTGGAAGGATGCCATGTGGCCACCCAGTTCCAGGTCTTTCTTGGATGCGCGCAGAACGGTCATAATCGCGTTCCAGCGGATTGCAGAACGGATACGACGTTCCAGATCCAGATTGCCCGGGTATTCCGGTTCGTCTTCGACGGCAATCGTGTTTACGTAGTTGCTAGCCCCTGCACCTGCCGCTACCTTCACGCCACCTTTACGGGCTTCTGAAAGCAGCTGATCAATCAGATACTGAGCACGCTCAACACCTTCTTCACGGATGACCGATTCGATCGCCTGTAGCCAGTCGCGAGTTTCGATCGGATCCACGTCATTTTGGAGACGTTCTGACATGGGGGTATTCCTTATCTATCTAGTACGTTAATTTGTCTGGAACCTGTCCCATTGTGTTCTTTTTCTTCCTATTTCAGGCTGTCTCTTTGTTGGCTGCGCTTCCTCACCCTGGTCACATAGCTCACTATGCTCCCAGGGATTCGCGCGCTTGCCGCCGCGATACAACCCGAACTATTTCGAAAACTAAAAGCACAATAAGACAGGTTCTGCGTTTAGTTGCCGCGCTCTAAAAAAACCTGGCGCTTAATCCTTTCGTTGCTGTATGCGGCGAAGTGAACGTTCGCGACGCGATTGTTCACGGCTGCGGTCCAGCAAGATTTCCTCAATGAAAGCCAGATGGCGGTGCGACGCTTCACGCGCCTGCTCCGGTTCCCCGGCCATTATCGCCTCGAATACTCGGGTGCGATGGTTGCTGACCAGCGGAAGCATTTCCCGACGGGCATACAACAATTCAAAATTCTGACGAACATTTTGGGACAGCATCGGTTCCATGCAGCGTAGCAAGTGAAGCAACACCACATTATGCGCCGCTTCGGTAACGGCAATTTGATACTGGACGACGGCATCAGACTCGGCGTCGAGATCGCCGGACTGCTGTGCCCGTTCAATGGCTTGATGGAGTTCGCGTATGCGCTCACGATCTTCATCATTGCTACGAAGCGCAGCGTAATAAGCTGCAATGCCTTCAAGCGCGTGACGGGTCTCTAGCAGGTCAAACTGGGATTCTGGGTGGTCAGAGAGAAGTTCTACCAGCGGATCGCTGAAGCTCTGCCACAGGCTGTTTTGCACAAAGGTTCCGCCGCCCTGGCGACGAAGCAGCAAGCCCTTTGCTTCAAGGCGTTGAATCGCCTCACGCAGAGAGGGACGGGAAACGTCGAACTGTTTTGCCAGCTCGCGTTCAGGCGGGAGTTTTTCACCGGGGCGCAGTGTCCCCTCAAGGATCAAAAACTCCAGCTGCTGCTCAATCACATCGGATAGTTTTGGTTGGCGAATTTTGCTGTAGGCCATATTCCCTGTCTTACGCCTTTTTGCCCGGAGTCAATTGGTCTTACCAATTTCATATTCGTATCGCTAAAGTAACAAAGTATTCACCTTCTGTCCATATTGGTTTTGATTGAAATCAGTAAACCCTGCACATTTTAACAACCTTACAGAAATAACGTTTCAGTTATGTAACTTTGCACAAATGAAATGATTACTACCAAAGAGGTGGTTTTAACCTTATTGAAACGATGGAATTTGCAATCTGAAGCGATTCAACAACGAAAATAATGAAAATTCGCCCACTTAAGGAGCATTTTTATTCTATAGGTAGCAGAGGAACGATTAATGGGCAGGATTTACAAATGCTCTCTTTTTATTCAACTCGTCATCATCCTTTCATAAAGCAGGTGCATTCATTCGCACTTATCACTATTCTTGCCCCTAAGGAAGACAGTTCCGAATATTTCATTTTATTAGTCCGTAAAGAAAATAATACATGAAATGGACTTTCATAATTACACACGCCTGAGCGTGAACATAACAACCACACACGAGGTTTTCTAATGGAAGGTCAACAGCACGGCGATCAGCTAAAGCGCGGCCTCAAAAACCGCCACATACAGCTCATCGCATTGGGTGGTGCTATCGGTACAGGCCTGTTTCTGGGGAGCGCATCCGTAATCCAGTCCGCCGGTCCAGGCATTATTCTGGGTTACGCTATCGCTGGTTTTATCGCTTTTCTGATCATGCGTCAGCTAGGTGAGATGGTCGTTGAAGAGCCGGTGGCCGGCTCTTTCAGTCACTTCGCCTATACATACTGGGGAGGTTTCGCGGGCTTCGCCTCTGGCTGGAACTACTGGGTGTTGTACGTTCTGGTTGCCATGGCTGAACTGACCGCTGTGGGTAAATATATTCAGTTCTGGTATCCGGATATCCCAACCTGGGCTTCTGCGGCTGCCTTCTTCGTTATCATTAACGCCATCAACCTGACTAACGTAAAAGTGTTCGGGGAGATGGAGTTCTGGTTCGCTATCATCAAAGTAATCGCGGTTGTTGCGATGATCATCTTTGGAGGCTGGCTGCTGTTCAGCGGCAACGGCGGCCCACAAGCCACCGTTCGTAACCTGTGGGAACAAGGTGGATTCCTGCCTCACGGCATGACCGGGCTTGTCATGATGATGGCGATTATCATGTTCTCCTTCGGGGGGCTGGAACTGGTCGGCATTACCGCAGCAGAAGCGGATAACCCGGAGCAGAGCATCCCGAAAGCCACCAACCAGGTGATCTACCGTATTCTGATTTTCTATGTGGGTTCACTGGCCGTTCTGCTTTCTCTGCTGCCATGGACACGCGTAACGGCTGATACCAGTCCATTCGTGTTGATCTTCCACGAACTGGGGGATACTTTCGTCGCGAATGCCCTGAACGTGGTGGTCCTGACGGCAGCGCTGTCGGTGTACAACAGTTGCGTATACTGCAACAGCCGCATGCTGTTCGGTCTGGCGCAACAAGGCAACGCACCGAAAGCATTGCTCAACGTCGACAAGCGTGGTGTACCGGTAAATACCATCCTGGTGTCAGCCGTTGTGACTGCACTGTGCGTGCTGATTAACTATCTGGCTCCGGAGTCCGCTTTTGGCCTGCTGATGGCTCTGGTGGTCTCAGCTCTGGTGATCAACTGGGCGATGATTAGCCTGGCACACATCAAGTTCCGTCGTGCGAAACAACAGCAAGGCGTGACCACTCGCTTCCCTGCGCTGTTCTATCCTCTGGGTAACTGGGTATGCCTGCTGTTCATGGCGGCAGTACTGGTCATTATGTTGATGACTCCGGGTATGGCGATCTCCGTTTATCTGATCCCGGTATGGATTGTGATCCTCGGTATCGGCTACCTGTGTAAACAGAAAAATGCCAAAGCAGTAAAAGCACATTAATCCCTCTCCGCTGTACCCGCTTTTTGCGGGTACAGCGTGTTGTTACCTCCCTCACAAATTCGCGCCAATAGCTATTTAATCCATATCACCACCCCAATACTGCAACGCATATATTCATTTGCAGGCAAATAATTCTCTCCATACCGTTACTCGGAGAGCTGTCGATGGATAACACCAAATTATCAGTGAAAGAAAAGATCGGCTATGGGATGGGCGACGCGGGATGCAATATCATCTTCGGCGCTATTATGTTGTTTGTTAACTATTTCTATACGGATATTTTTGGGCTAGCGCCTGCACTGGTTGGCGTATTGTTGCTTTCGGTCCGTGTCATTGATGCAATAACCGACCCTATTATGGGAGCGATTGCCGACCGTACCCGCAGCAAGTATGGTCGTTTTCGTCCATGGTTATTATGGATTGCCTTCCCCTACGCGCTCTTTAGCATCCTCATGTTCACCACACCGGACTGGAGCTACAACAGCAAAGTTATCTATGCCTTTGTCACCTATTTCCTGCTGTCGCTCACCTATACGGCCATCAATATCCCCTATTGCTCGCTGGGCGGCGTCATTACCAACGATCCGAAAGAGCGCGTTGCCTGCCAGTCCTGGCGTTTTGTGCTGGTCGGCATTGCCACGTTACTGCTGTCATTAACCCTGTTGCCAATGGCCGACTGGTTTGGGGGCGATAACAAAGCCAGGGGCTACCAGATGGCGATGACCGTGCTGGCTCTGATCGGCACATGTATGTTCCTGTTTTGCTTTTCTACTGTACGCGAGCGCGTCCGCCCGGCTGTTCAGACCAACGATGAGCTGAAAAACGATCTCAAGGATGTGTGGAAAAACGATCAATGGGTGCGCATCCTGCTGCTCACGCTCTGCAACGTCTGTCCTGGCTTTATCCGCATGGCGGCAACAATGTATTACGTCACCTGGGTGATGGGGCAAAGCACCCATTTTGCCACGCTGTTTATCAGCCTTGGCGTAGTGGGCATGATGCTCGGCAGTATGCTGGCGAAAGTGTTAACTGACCGCTGGTGTAAATTAAAGGTGTTCTTCTGGACCAACATCGTGCTGGCAATCTTCTCCAGCGCGTTCTACTTCTTCGATCCAAAAGCGACAGTCACAATCGTCGTTCTCTACTTCCTGCTGAACATTTTGCATCAGATCCCTTCCCCGCTGCACTGGTCGTTAATGGCGGATGTTGATGATTATGGCGAATGGAAAACAGGGAAACGTATCACCGGAATCAGCTTCTCCGGCAATATTTTCTTCCTCAAGTTGGGGCTGGCTGTTGCGGGCGCTATGGTGGGCTTCCTGCTCTCCTGGTACGGTTACGACGCTGGCGCGAAAGCCCAAAGTGCTGATGCCATCAACGGGATCGTACTGCTGTTTACGGTGATCCCAGGCGTCGGATATTTGATCACTGCTGGCGTGGTTCGCCTGTTAAAAGTGGATCGAGAATTGATGAAACAAATACAGGCCGATCTGGAAAAACGTCGTACCAATTACCGTGAACTGAACGACTATCAGGAACTGAAAGCCGCAGAGACGAAATAAGGAAAGCCGAATGAAAACCTGGCCAAACCCGTTTATTGAGCAACGTGCCGACCCCTATATTCTGCGTCATGATGGACAGTACTATTTTATTGCCTCTGTACCGGAATATGACAGGCTGGCAATCCGCCGCGCAGACACACTGGAAGGCCTTCGCCGCGCTGAAGACGTGGTGGTGTGGCGAAAACCTGACACTGGCCCGATGTGCGAGCTTATCTGGGCGCCCGAGCTGCACCACATTGATGGTAAGTGGTACATCTATTTTGCGGCTGCGCATACCCAGGCGCTCGATAAACTCGGCATGTTCCAGCATCGCATGTTCGCCCTGGAATGTTCCCATAGCGATCCGCTCACGGGAACATGGCGTGAAAAGGGGCAAATCAAAACCCCATTCGATACCTTTGCACTGGACGCAACCACGTTTGTCCATCAGGGCAAGCGCTGGTATCTGTGGGCGCAAAAAGCCCCGGATATTTCCGGCAATTCCAACCTGTATCTGTGTGAAATGGAAAACCCCTGGACGCTCAAGGGCGAGCCCGTCATGCTCAGCAAACCAGAGTATGACTGGGAGTGTCGCGGTTTTTGGGTCAATGAAGGCCCGGCAGTGTTGGTACATAGCAATAAACTGTTTATCAGTTATTCCGCCAGCGCCACCGATGAGAACTACTGCATGGGATTACTGTGGGTAGATATGCATGCTGACCCACAAAATCCGGCCAACTGGCACAAAGCGTCACGCCCGGTGTTCACCACCAGCTATGAAAACCGCCAGTATGGACCAGGGCATAACAGCTTTACGCAAACAGAGGATGGCGAAGATGTGCTGGTGTATCACGCACGTAACTACACCGAAATTGAAGGGGATCCGCTTTATGATCCCAACCGCCATACCCGCCTGAAACTGGTTCGCTGGAATGAAAATGGGATGCCTGATTTTGGCATCCCGCCCGCAGATACGCTTTGAAGACAACGGTGCGCTGGGTTAAACCAGCGTACCGTAAATGGTCAACAGCGCCACAATAACGACCACCACAAATGACGTTTTCTTCGCCATTGATACGGCCGCTTTTGGCGTTTCCACTTTGTCACTATGAGGTTCACGCGCCAGGGAGAATTGTGCCAGGCGGGTTAACACCTGATACTGCGAGGAGTGGCGATCGGCAAGGGAAGCAAACCACGCAGGAAGCGCTTTCTCACCGTGGCCAATTAACGCATACACCACACCAACAAGGCGAACCGGCAACCAGTCGAGCACATGCAGAATGGCATCAATACCCGATTGCAGACGTTCGTGCGGTGTCAGGTAGCGGGCAAGCCAGGTTTGCCAGGCGCGCAGAAACGCATATCCCATAAGCAATACCGGCCCCCATGGACCTCCCACCACAAACCAGAACAACGGGGCAATATAAAAGCGATAGTTAATCCACAGCAGCGCGTTTTGCAATTCGCGAAGAAAATCACGTTCGTTACAATCCGGTGGAACGCCATGGATTAGCGTTAATTCACTCGCCATCGCACCACGGGCATGAGCATCATCGCGGGATGCAGCTTTCAGATAAGCATGATAGTGCAAACGCACTTTGCCCGCCCCGATACACAAGACGCCAAGTACGATCCACACCACCAACAGCGGCACATTGAAAAAAAGACCGTGGAGCGAGCGCAGCAGCAAGAACACGACAAGCATGACGACAGCCGTCATCAACAGCGTTTGCAGCATAGAGAAATGTTTAATGCGGCGGAAAAACACCTCCAGCCGATGATCCAATTGCCAGTGTTCGCCGAGTTTAAACAACCGTTCAGCGATCATAACCAGCAGCATGGTAAACAACGTCATGTCATCTCCTTTTCTGACGAAGCGGTAAGCATGGCGCGAAACCGGGACCAGTCAAATGCCGGTCCGGGATCGGTTTTTCTTACCGGCGCGATATCACTGTGTCCCGTGATATTCCCGGCAATGGCGGGATACAATCCAATAAGCGTCTGTGTCACCGCAACCAGTTGCTGATACTGCGCATCGGTATACGGTGTGGTGTCCGTGCCTTCCAGTTCGATTCCTATAGAGAAATCATTGCAACGCTCACGCCCCTGATACAGCGATACACCCGCATGCCAGGCGCGCTGATCAAATGGAACATACTGGACAATTTCCCCGTCACGGCGGATCAAGCAATGCGCTGAAACACGCAGATGCGCAATCTCTGCAAAAAAAGGATGGGCTTCAGGATCAATCGTTCCTGTGAATAATGCATCGATCCACGGTCCGCCAAACTCACCCGGTGGGAGACTAATATTATGAACAACCAGCAGTGAGGGCATCTCATCCTCCGGGCGGCTGTCATGGTGCGGCGAGGGCACATGCCGCGCATCCACCAGCCATCCGTTTTCTAACAACATGCTGGAACTCCTTATGTATGGTGCTGTTACCCGGTTCAGAGTAGCATGTTTCAATATTATGATTCGTTACCAATTTGGAGTTTTATCATGCCGCCTCGCCGCTATAACCCCGACCACCGACGTGACGTGCTTCTGGAACGTATTAATATGGATATTCCGGCAAGCGTTGCCCATGCCCTGAAAGAAGATCTGGGCGGCGACGTTAATGCCGACAACGATATTACCGCACAATTGTTGCCAAAAGAGACACGCTCTCACGCGGTCATTATTACCCGTGAAGACGGGGTATTTTGCGGAAAACGTTGGGTGGAAGAGGTCTTTACCCAACTCGCGGGTGACGACGTTCAAGTCACCTGGCATGTCGCAGATGGCGATGCTATTTCAGCCAACCAGTCACTGTTTGAACTTGATGGTCCATCCCGTGTGCTACTGACAGGTGAACGCACCGCGCTTAACTTCGTGCAAACCTTATCCGGTGTGGCGAGTGAAGTGCGCCGCTATGTGGATCTGCTGGCAGGAACGCGTACCCAATTGCTGGATACCCGTAAAACACTGCCAGGCCTGCGCACCGCACTGAAGTACGCAGTGCTGTGTGGTGGTGGGGCAAACCATCGATTGGGGTTATCCGACGCCTTCCTGATCAAAGAGAACCACATTATTGCTTCAGGCTCCGTCCGTCAGGCGGTAGAAAAGGCCTTCTGGCTGCACCCTGATGTACCGGTCGAAGTTGAGGTGGAAAATCTGGACGAACTGGATGATGCCATCAAGGCCGGAGCCGACATCATCATGCTGGATAACTTCGAAACCGACCAGATGCGTGAAGCCGTTAAACGTACCAATGGTCAGGCACAGCTTGAGGTTTCCGGTAACGTCACTCAGGAGACACTGCGTGAGTTTGCCGAAACTGGTGTGGACTTTATCTCCGTAGGGGCACTCACCAAACACATCCGGGCACTCGACCTTTCGATGCGCTTCAAATAGCCGCATGCTTCCCCTCTCCCGTCGGGGAGGGGAATTACGAAGACACACGCAAATCTGTTGTCCTGAACTGTAACTCTCCCGAAAACGCCTGAAAGCCCCTTCACGTTCTCTTTTTTGCCCCTCGTTTCTGTGCCTTTGCGCTGCCACAGTAGCGCCATCTAACCTAAGGAGCAGAAATGAACAGACAACAGGGATTCACCCTTATTGAGCTAATGGTCGTTATTGGCATTATTGCTATTTTGAGCGCAATTGGCGTTCCGGCTTACCAGAACTACCTTCGAAAAGCAGCCCTGACCGATATGCTGCAAACATTTATTCCCTATCGCACCGCTATTGAGCTTTGCGCCCTGGATCATGGTGGGGTGGATAACTGTGACGGTGGCAGCAATGGTATCCCCGCACCAACCACTTCGCGTTATGTCTCCGGAATGAGTGTGGCAAAAGGGGTAGTGGCCCTCACCGGTCAGGAGAGCCTGACCGGGCTTGACGTGGTGATGACACCGCAATGGAATGATGGCAATGGCATGACGGGCTGGGTACGAAACTGCAATATCGCTAATGACACCTCGCTCAAACAGGCCTGTGAAGACGTCTTCCGCTTCGAACGTCAATAACAGGAGCTGATGATGAATTTAGAACAACTCACAACCTTATGCCTGCGTCACCAGGCGCAGTTACTCACCAGCGATGCCGACACGATCAGTATCGCCGTTGTGGGCAATCCCACGACAGAGCTGATGGATGCTTTGCGCTTCACCACACAAAAGCGTCTTGATATCGAGTGCTGGACGGTCGAGCGGATGGAGAAACACCAGCAGGCCATGGCAAAATCACATCTGCCAGTGACCTCTGAGGCTACTGGGTCGGCTGTCGATATTCTTAACCGCACGCTTTTGCACGCGTTAAAGCAACGGGCATCCGACATTCACATAGAACCAACAGAGCAGGGTTGTCAGATTCGTTTACGCATTGATGGCGTGCTCTACCCGCAACCCTCCCTTTCAGTGGCCTTAGCGGCCACTCTCACCGCCCGGTTAAAAGTACTGAGCCAGCTGGATATTGCAGAACGCAGGTTACCGCAGGATGGTCAGTTTACGGTTGAACTGGCTAACACCCCGGTCTCCTTTCGCATCGCCACACTTCCCTGCAATGGCGGAGAAAAAATCGTGCTCCGCTTACTACACCAGGTTCAACAGGCGCTTGAGGTTAATCAGTTGGGTATGAGCACTGACCAACAAAGGCGCTTTGATGAGGTACTCAATAAGCCGCAAGGTTTGCTCCTGGTAACAGGACCTACGGGTAGCGGAAAAACGGTCACTCTCTACAGTGCATTGCAGGCGCGGAACACTCCCGACGTCAACATTTGCAGTGTAGAAGACCCTATTGAGATCCCCCTTTCAGGACTCAACCAGACACAAATCAATCCCCGTGCAGGCTTAACGTTTCAAAGCGTGCTTCGCGCCCTGCTCCGCCAGGATCCGGACATTATTATGGTCGGTGAAATCCGTGATAGCGAAACGGCAGAAATTGCCATTAAAGCCGCGCAAACCGGACATCTGGTGCTTTCGACTCTTCACACTAATTCAACGGCTGAAACGTTGATTCGCCTACAGCAAATGGGAGTTGCCCGCTGGATGCTCTCTTCTGCACTCTCTATGGTTATTGCCCAACGCCTTGTTCGTCGCCTGTGCCCGCATTGCCGGAAAGAGGCTCCCGACAAAACGACACTTCCCCGTTCAGTATGGCCCCGACAGCTCCCTCAGTGGCAAGCCACAGGTTGCGATCGCTGCTATCACGGGTTTTATGGCCGCATTGCGCTTTTTGAAGTACTCACCGTCGATGATTCTCTCCGGCAAGCCATTGCCAGCGGGGTGTCTGTAGACGTCGTCGAAACCAGTGCCCGGCAAGCGGGAATGATGTCTTTGTTTGAACATGGCTGTCTGGCCATCGAACAAGGATTGACCACTATAGAAGAACTGTTGCGCGTGCTGGGTATGCCCAATGGAGACTAACCAACTCTGGCACTGGCGGGCCATGACAGAAGAAGGCGAACTGCAAAATGGTACGATCTGGGCCACAAATAGCGAAACCGCCAACGCAAAATTAATACGAAAAGCGCTTTATCCGTTGAAGCTCACTCGCTGTATGCAGAAGTATCGGTGGCAAACACACCATTGCTACGAGATTTTCAGGCAACTCGCCACATTGTTGCAAGCTGGCCTCACGCTCTCAGAAAGCCTGCATATGCTGGCGCAACAGCACCCTTTGAAACAGTGGCAGGCATTGCTGCAAAGTCTCGCCGACGATCTCAGCGAAGGACGAGCATTCTCTGAAGCATTAAAAGAGTGGCCTACTGTTTTTAGCCCGCTGTATGTCGCAATGGTAAGAACTGGCGAGCTAACGGGAAAACTGGAAGAGTGTTGTCGGCAACTTGCCGAGCAACAAAAATCCCAACAACAACTCAGCACAAAAGTGAAAAAAGCGCTGCGCTATCCGTTGATCATTCTGACGCTGGCGATAACGGTTGTGATAGCCATGGTTACGCTGGTATTACCGGAGTTCGCCGCTATCTACAAAACCTTTAGCACACCGCTTCCCTTGCTGACACAGTGGATCCTGAGGCTGGCCGCATTTATTCATCAGTGGGGAATGGTACTTCTTACATCACTGCTTTTCCCTGCTGGTCTCGGCTGGATTCTACGGCGGCATCCGCGCTGGCAGCATTTTCGCCATCGTTTTGTTCTAAGTATACCGGTACTGGGATCGCTAGCTAAAGGACAAAAGCTGGGGCAAATATTTACGGTGCTGACACTCACCCAGCACGCTGGTATTGCCTTTTTACAAGGGCTGGAGAGTGCCGAAAGTACCGTTGATAATCTATTCTGGCAGGAACGGCTCAAGGAAGTCAGAGGACGAATCGAGCAAGGAATGCCAGTCTGGTCCTCCCTCCAGAAAGCCACGGTATTCACACCGCTATGCATTCAACTGGTACGTACAGGCGAAGTTTCCGGGGCGCTCGATATCATGATGGCGAATCTTGCCCGTCACCACACCGAGCAAACATTCCTGCTTGCTGACGAGCTGGCCGTACTTCTGGAGCCTTTATTGCTGATAGTGACAGGTGTGATTATCGGAACGCTGGTCGTCGCGATGTATCTGCCCATTTTTCATCTGGGCGATGCCATGAGTGCAGGATAATGCTGGCGCACAGGCATGCACCAGCGGGAGACGATTACAGGCTATTGAAAACGCGGTTTTCTTGTTCCTGAACGCGGATAAACGTCGTGCGTTTCGTCAGCTCTTTCAGGCGGGATGCGCCCACATAGGTGCAGGCTGAACGCAGACCACCGAGGACATCGCGCGCCGTATTTTCTACCGGTCCACGCAGAGGCAGCTTCACGGTTTTCCCTTCTGCGGCGCGATATTTTGCCACGCCACCCACGTGACGAGTCATCGCTGATTCAGAACTCATGCCATAGAACAGCATAAATTTCTCGCCATTTTCTTCAACGACAACACCGCCGCTCTCTTCATGGCCAGCCAGCATTCCACCCAGCATCACGAAGTCTGCGCCGCCGCCAAAGGCTTTAGCAACATCACCAGGCATGGTGCACCCTCCGTCACTGATGATTTGACCACCAAGGCCATGCGCCGCATCAGCGCACTCAATCACGGCGGAGAGCTGCGGATAGCCTACCCCTGTTTTCACACGCGTCGTGCAGACAGACCCCGGGCCAATGCCCACTTTCACGATATCTGCGCCGGAAAGGATCAGTTCTTCACACATTTCACCCGTGACCACGTTGCCCGCAATAATGGTTTTCGTCGGCCAGGCTTGACGCGCCTTGCTGACAAACTGCACAAAGTGCTCGGAATATCCATTTGCCACGTCAATACAGACAAAATTGAGCACCGGGTTAGCATTCAAAATTTGTTTGGTTTTTTCGAAGTCGGCATCAGATGTGCCCGTAGATACCATCACATGCTTCAGCACATCTTCAGAAGCAGACGAAACGAACGCATTCCACTCTTCTGAGCTGTAGTGTTTGTGAACAGCAGTCAGCACGTCAAATTTAGCCAGCGCAGCTGCCATCTCGAACGTCCCCACCGTGTCCATATTGGCCGCGATGATTGGCACGCCAGACCAGGTCTGACCGGAATGTTTAAAGGTGAATTGACGTTCGAGTTCAACGTCTGAGCGGCTTTTCAGTGTAGAGCGTTTAGGGCGGATAAGAACGTCTTTGAAACCTAACTTCAGATCTTCTTCGATACGCATGTGCGGATTCCTGGGGTTAGAGGCAAATATGTTAAAAGCACAACTCCAGTGACGTTATCATACGCACTAATACCTGCTCCGCAAGACTGCGAAATTCTCTTTTTTTACGCTACAATCCTATAAATTTACCTGGTAAAAAGCGGGTGATGCGATTGAACCTTTCGCCGTGATAAGTTTGAAATTTAACCAACTGATTTTAATAATGAATAATTCCCAGGATTTGATTTAATGGGGTACATCGTCGCATTAACGGGCGGCATCGGTAGTGGCAAAAGTACCGTTGCAGACGCTTTTTCTCATCTGGGCATCGCGATTATTGATGCTGATATCATTGCCCGTCAGGTGGTAGAACCAAATACACCTGCGTTAAACGCTATTCAGGCTCATTTCGGGGATGAAATAATTCATTCCGATGGCACGCTTAACCGGCGTCGGCTTCGTGAACATATTTTTTCACAGCCTGCGGAGAAAGCCTGGCTCAATGCCCTCCTCCACCCCATTATCCATCAGGAAACACAGCGTCAGATTGCAGATGCCACATCCCCTTACGTGCTATGGGTTGTTCCATTGCTTGTTGAAAATCAGCTTCAGAAAAAAGCCGATCGCGTACTGGTCATCGATGTTTCCCCCGAAACTCAGATCCAACGGACAATGGCACGGGACAACGTTTCCCGAGCACATGCTGAACAAATTCTTGCCGCCCAGGTCACGCGTGAAGCACGCCTTGCTGTTGCGGATGATGTTATTGATAATAACGGCGCACCAGATGCCATTGCATCGGATGTTGCCCGTCTGCACGAGCAGTATCTGACGTTCGCCGCGCAGGCCGTTGCACAGGAAAAATCATAATGCCAACTCACATCCTTTTTGAGCACCCACTTAACGAAAAAATGCGTACCTGGTTACGCATTGAATTTTTGATTCAACAGCTTTCACATCACCTCCCGATTAGCGACCACGCCACCGCACTGCATTTTTTCCGCAATGTGGGCGACTTGCTGGATGTGATCGAACGCGGCGATGTGCGCACCGAGCTGCTGAAAGAGCTGGAGCGCCAACAGCGCAAATTACAGGCGTGGACGGAAGTTCCAGGGGTCGATCAGAGCCGTATCGACTCACTTCGCCAGCAGCTGAAAAACAGCAGTAGCGTCCTGATGTCTGCACCACGTGTGGGACAATTTTTACGGGAAGACCGCCTCATCGGGCTGGTTCGTCAACGCCTGAGTATTCCAGGGGGGTGCTGTAGTTTTGACCTGCCAACGCTTCATATGTGGCTACACATGCCTCAAGAGCAGCGTGATACGCAGGTAAAAAATTGGCTGAACAGTCTGGAGCCGATGCAGCAGACACTTTTGCTAATCCTCGATCTTATCCGAAACTCAGCGCCGTTCCGCAAACAAACCAGTCTGAACGGTTTTTATCAGGATAATGGGGATGATGCCGATCTGCTGCGTCTGAATTTGTCACTGAACGATCAACTTTATCCGCAGATTTCCGGGCATAAGAGTCGTTTTGCCATTCGATTCATGCCGCTGGATAGCGAAAATGGCACAGTGCCGGATCGCCTCGATTTTGAACTGGCCTGCTGTTAAGGAGTACCGATGTCTGATGTAACCATGGTCAACTGCCCGACCTGCGGAAAAACCGTTGTCTGGGGTGAAAGCAGTCCTTTCCGCCCTTTCTGCTCTAAACGCTGCCAGCTTATTGATTTAGGCGAGTGGGCCGCAGAGGAGAAACGCATTCCAAGCGCAGGCGATCTTTCTGATAGTGATAACTGGAGCGAAGACCAGCAGTCATAATACAAGCCTGCTGGCGTTTCGCTAAGCAGGCTCAAGCGCCTCGTATTAATCGGGTAATAACAGGCTCATTTGCTGGCGGGAATTTGTCGGCATCCAGCGCCTGAAGCTCAATCCAGTTACCCGGTTGCCCTTCTTTTCCCCAGGGTTCACCTTCCCAGTTCTCAACCAGCCAGAACCACAAAGTGATATGGCGATCCGGGAACTGATACTCAAGTTTATCGAAAAGCGAGGGGTTCAGAGGCGTGATGCCCACCTCTTCCTGAAGTTCACGAATCAGCGCCTGTTCCGGCGTTTCGCCTGACTCAATTTTGCCTCCAGGAAATTCCCACTTGTTTGCCATGTGTGCATCGGCGGCACGTTGGGTAATGAAGATTTGATTATGTGGGTTGCGGATAATCCCGACAGCGATTTGCAGTATTTTCATATTGTCACTTCCATAAAAAAGGCGCAGATATCTGCGCCTTTTTGATTTTTTACGTGCTTAGCTCAGACGGCCGTGGCACGCCTTGTATTTTTTACCGGAGCCGCACGGGCACGGATCGTTACGCCCGACTTTGCGATCACCCGTCTGTGCGGCAATCGCTGCAGCAGCTTCACTCTCATCAGTCTGATGGCTCAGCTGTTGCATCTGCGACAGACGTTCAGCTTCTTCACGACGTTGTTGCTCCATCGCTTCCACTTCTTCCGGCATACGCACCTGTACTTTGCTGAGGGTGCTGATCACTTCATATTTCAATGATTCCAGCATAGAGGCAAACATAGCGAAAGATTCACGTTTGTACTCCTGTTTCGGATCCTTCTGCGCATAACCACGCAGATGGATGCCCTGACGCAGATAATCCATTGCGGCCAGGTGCTCTTTCCACAGGGAGTCGAGTGTCTGCAGCATCACGCCTTTCTCGAAGTGACGCATCATCTCAGCGCCAACCACTTCTTCTTTGCGCTTATAAACTTCCAGTGCGTTTTCGTAAATACGTTCGCGCAGCGTTTCTTCGTGCAGTTCTGGCTCTTTGTCCAGCCACTCTTTGATTGGCAGTTCGAGGTCGAAGTCGTTTTTCAGGCGTTCCTGTAAACCTTCGATATCCCACATCTCTTCCAGAGACTGCGGAGGGATATGTCCGTCAATAGTCGCTTTGAAGACGTCTTCACGAATGCTGTTGATGGTTTCGCTCACGTCGGACACATCCAGCAGTTCGTTACGCTGGGTGTAGATTGCACGGCGTTGATCGTTAGCTACATCATCATATTCAAGCAGTTGCTTACGGATGTCGAAGTTGCGGCTTTCCACTTTACGCTGCGCATTGGCAATCGCTTTAGTCACCCAAGGGTGTTCAATCGCTTCACCTGGTTTCATACCCAATTTACGCATCATGCCGGAAACACGGTCTGATGCGAAAATACGCATCAGCGCATCTTCCATAGACAGGTAGAAACGAGAAGAACCGGCATCACCCTGACGACCAGCACGGCCACGCAACTGGTTATCGATACGGCGAGATTCATGGCGCTCAGTACCGATGATGTGCAGACCGCCAGAGGCCAGAACGGCATCATGACGCACCTGCCAGTCGGCTTTAATTTGTGCGATCTGTTCCGGTGTTGGATTTTCCAGCTCTGCCACTTCGGCCTGCCAGCTACCACCGAGCATAATATCCGTACCACGACCCGCCATGTTGGTAGCAATAGTCACAGCAGCCGGATAGCCCGCTTGCGCAACGATATCTGCTTCTTTCGCATGGAATTTGGCGTTCAGTACGTTGTGCTTGATACCAGCTTTATCCAGTTCATGTGAAACAACTTCAGATTTTTCAATCGAAATGGTCCCCACCAACACAGGCTGTCCTGCTGCGGTACGTTCGCGGATATCTTCGATGATTGCCTGAATTTTTTCCGCTTCGGTCATGTACACCAGATCCGGCATGTCCTTACGGATCATTGGTCGGTTGGTTGGAACGACTACAGTATCCAGCTTATAGATGGAGCTGAATTCAAATGCTTCGGTGTCCGCAGTACCGGTCATCCCTGCCAGCTTCTCGTACAGACGGAAGTAGTTCTGGAAGGTGATAGACGCCAGCGTCTGGTTTTCGTTTTGAATATCAACGCCTTCTTTGGCTTCAACCGCCTGGTGAAGACCATCAGACCAGCGACGGCCTTGCATGGTACGGCCAGTATGTTCATCAACAATGATGACTTCACCGTCTTTCACAATGTAGTCCACATCACGGGTGAACAGCGCGTGGGCACGTAACGCCGCAGTCACGTGGTGCATCAACATAATGTTGCTCGGGGAGTAAAGGGATTCGCCCTCTTCCATAATGCCCTGCGCAACCAGCAGCTCTTCAATTTTTACCAGGCCGCGTTCTGTCAGGTTAACCTGACGCGCTTTTTCATCTACAGAGAAGTGGCCTTCACCCTGGAAGGTGTCGGAATCTTCTTTCTCCTGACGCACCAGATGGGGAATAATTTTATCTACTTTACGGTACATCTCGGAGCTATCTTCAGCCGGACCGGAGATGATAAGCGGAGTACGCGCTTCATCGATTAGGATGGAGTCCACCTCATCCACCAGCGCATAGTGCAGTTTGCGCTGTACGCGTTCTTCAGGGCTGAACGCCATATTGTCACGCAGATAGTCAAAGCCGTACTCGTTGTTAGTACCGTAAGTAATGTCTGCACCGTAAGCTTCGCGTTTTGCAGGAGCAGGCAGACCAGACATGTTGATGCCTACGGTCATTCCCAGGAATTCAAACAGCGGACGGTTGTTTTCCGCATCGCGCTGCGCAAGATAGTCGTTGACGGTAACCACGTGAACGCCCTTGCCGGTCAACGCGTTCAGATAAGCAGGCAGGGTTGCAGTCAGTGTTTTACCTTCACCAGTACGCATTTCTGCAATGCAGCGTTCGTTTAAGACCATACCGCCCAGCAGCTGTACGTCGAAGTGACGCATGCCAAAAACACGTTTACTCGCCTCACGCACAACGGCAAATGCTTCCGGGATCAAGCTTTCTAAGGTTTCACCTTTTTCAAGGCGTGCACGAAACTCGCCGGTTTTCGCTTTCAGCTCATCATCAGTGAGCTTTTCCATCGCCGGTTCCATGCCATTGATGACGGTGACGGCTTTGCGCATGCGGCGCAGAGTACGATCGTTACGACTACCGAAAACTTTGGTTAATAATTTAATTAGCATAATAAATTCTCAAACGCCCCGTGATGGGCAGATAAATTAAGGTATTGAAAAAAGTTAATTTAGCTGAGGCAAAGAGGCCCGGCGCGAATGCCCTGAACCTGGCTAATCCAGGCTGGCACAGAAAAAACGACTGGAGGAACAAAAGCAGTTTTCGCCATCTGACGGACGATAACCGGCGGTTTGCTTTCCTGCGTCAGCAACGCGTTGAGCGTATCCAGTAATGCGAGATGCTGAGCCTGAACCGGCAACGACTCTTCTGCAACAGGCATAACCTGCGGCGTCATTGCAAACGAAAGGTGGCGGATAACCGTGCGGATAGCATGCTGATGCCAGTAATCAACCGAGAAATTTGGACGACGATTGGCTTCCAGCAACGCGAGGTTAGTAAAATTAACCCGCGCAGAGAGATCATGTTTTGTCGTGGTGGTTTTGGTGGGTGTTGCCGCTTCAGCGCTGTTGCTGAGCGCAGGCAAGCCGAAACTCGCCGCGACCATCCCTAATAAGAGATGCGGCCAGAAGTAGCGTCTGCCAAATTGTCGCCAGCGCGTCAGAATTCCGCTCACCTAATCCACCACATAAGCCGGCCAGTGCCAGCTGAGTTCATTTATTCTTTTTAGCGCCCAGATATTACCACTAAAGCTACTGTACAGCAGCAGGAATGACGTAATGCACCAGGTAAAAACGGTCAAGAATGCAGCTAACGCGCACATTTTCAATGTTCAGTAAACGTTAAAAGGGCAGGAAAAAGCATCAGAAGGGGGAAAAAGAAAAATCGACTGTTCACCTGGCCGGAGAGAGTACCAGATAAATCAGTCGATTTTACGAAACGGGATTAACCGTTATGCCAGAACCAGATTCGGTGCTTTGAATGCCAGAGGCAATTCTGCGTCGTCCTGGAAGGTCACATATTCCCAGGCTTCCTGTTTTGCCAGGACGGCCTGCAACAATTTGTTGTTCAGTGCATGACCGGATTTAAACGCGGTAAATGCACCAATGATGTTGTGACCACACATGAACAGATCACCAATCGCATCAAGCATTTTGTGACGAACAAATTCGTCTTCAAAACGCAGACCGTCTTCGTTCAATACGCGATAATCGTCAACAACGATGGCACAATCGAAGCTGCCGCCCAGGCACAAACCACGGGACTGCAGATATTCGATATCACGCATGAAACCGAAAGTACGCGCACGACTAATCTGGCGCATAAACGCATCAGCAGAGAAGTTCATTGCATAGCGTTGGGTACTGGCATCAATCGCCGGATGGTTGAAATCGATGGTAAAGTCCAACGAAAAACCATTAAACGGCTTGAACTCAGCCCACTTATCGCCATCTTCAACACGAACCGTCTCTTTGATGCGAACAAATTTCTTCGCACAGTTCAGTTCTTCAATGCCGGCATCCAGCAATAAATAAACGAACGGAGCAGCACTACCATCCATGATTGGGATTTCTGGTGCATCGACTTCAATCATAATGTTGTCGATACCCAAACCAGCCAGGGCAGCGTTCAGGTGCTCTACGGTAGAAATCCGCACGTCATGCTCATTCACCAGGCAAGTACAGAGCATAGTATCACGCACAGATTTGGCATCAGCCGGAAAATCTACCGGTGGATTCAAGTCGGTGCGACGATAGATGACCCCGGTATTGGCCGGCGCAGGGCGTAACGTCAGTGTGACTTTCTTGCCGGTATGCAAACCGACGCCAGTCGCCTGAACGATACGTTTAAGTGTCCTTTGTTTGATCATCGTATAATCTCGCCAAATTACCTATCCAACCGAGAGTGTATATCACTATCGATGGGCCAGTTTAGCACAAAGAGCGAAAATCCCCAAATTCCAGCCAATTCTTAGTCAGCTTGCTTGCGCAGGAACGCTGGGATATCCAGATAATCTGGCTCTTTCGCGGTTTGCGGCGTATTGTCGTTCACCACTTTAGCGGCCGGTTTCTGCTCTTGAGTCAGTGGAGCCATACCGTGCTGCTGGTAACGATCCATCACGGGCTGCTGAGTCTGCTTATTGGTCACCAGGGTGATCTCTGGACGTTTGTCCATGCCGATACCAGTAGCTACCACAGTCACACGCAGTTCATCGTTCATTTCCGGATCAAGGGAAGTACCGATAACAACAGTTGCGTTATCCGATGCGAACGCACGAATAGTGTTACCCACCGTTTCGAACTCATCCAGACGCAGGTCAAAGCCAGCAGTGATGTTGACCAGAACGCCGCGCGCACCAGACAGGTCGATGTCTTCCAGCAGTGGAGAAGAGATAGCCATTTCAGCCGCTTCTTCAGCACGGTCTTCACCGCTCGCCACACCAGAACCCATCATCGCATAGCCCATTTCAGACATCACGGTGCGAACGTCTGCAAAGTCAACGTTCATCAGACCCGGACGCGTGATCAGCTCAGCGATACCCTGAACTGCACCTTTGAGCACATCGTTCGCTGCGCCAAACGCATCCAGCAGGGAGATACCGCGACCCAGCACTTTCAGCAGTTTGTCGTTCGGGATGGTAATCAGAGAGTCCACATGCTTGGACAACTCAGTGATACCCTGCTCCGCGAATGCCATACGCTTCTTGCCTTCAAAGTTGAAAGGCTTAGTCACAACAGCAACGGTCAGAATACCTAAATCTTTTGCTACTTCAGCAACAACCGGTGCAGCACCTGTTCCAGTACCACCGCCCATACCTGCGGCGATAAATACCATGTCCGCACCTTCCAGTGCAGCACGCAGGGCTTCACGATCTTCTTCGGCAGCATTACGCCCAACTTCTGGGTTAGCTCCAGCGCCCAGACCTTTGGTGATGCCACCGCCGATCTGAATAGTCTGGCCTACCGCCGTCTTACGCAGTGCCTGTGCATCGGTGTTAACCGCAAAAAATTCAACACCTTCAATACGCTCACGCACCATATGCTCTACGGCATTACCGCCGCCGCCACCGACGCCGATGACTTTAATCACCGCGTCGTTGGTCAATTCCATAGGTTCAAACATAATTTCTCTCCGTTTTGTGCCTGTCGCCCGAGACCGCTAATTTTCTCTGGTCTCTTAAAAAAATTAAAACTCTTTTCGCAGCCAGGTATTGAGTCGTTTGACCCACGACCCCACTGACACTCGCTTTTCCACTTCTGCTTCGCCACTAAGATGGGATTCTTTCCCATAATGAAGCAGGCCCACAGCCGTTGAATAGTACGGCTCCTGAGCATAATCCGTTAAACCGGTGATATTCAGCGGTGCACCAATACGCACTTGTGTATGGAACACGCGCTGAGCGCAGGCCGCAAGACCTTCAATTTGCGCCGCACCGCCGGTTAATACAATCCCCGCGGCAAGATGGTGTTTAACACCCTGCTGGCGAAGCTGTTCCTGTAACTGCAAAATCTCTTCGTTGACCAGGTTGAGCAACTCGGTGTAACGAGGCTCAATGACCTCAGCCAGCGTCTGGCGTTGCAGGCTGCGTGGCGGACGCCCCCCTACGCTTGGCACTTCAACGCTCTCATCTTTACCGACGATAGAACCCAGTGCACATCCATGGCGTACCTTGATGGCCTCTGCATCGCTCGGTGGCGTACCAAAGGCGTAGGCAATATCGCTGGTGACAACATTCCCTGCATAAGGGATAACTTTTGTGTGGCGCAAGGCTCCGCCGGTATACACGGCCATATCCATTGTACCACCACCAATATCGACCACACAGACGCCTAATTCACGTTCGTCTTCGGTCAGCACAGAATAGCTTGCTGCCAGACCGGCGAAAATAAGTTGGTCAACTTTCAGGCCACAACGTTCAACGGCTTTAACAATGTTCTTCGCCATGTCGTTGTGACACGTAATTAAGTGCACTTTTGCCTGCATCCGGACGCCAGAAAGACCGACTGGGTTCTTGATCCCCTCTTGATAGTCGATCGCATATTCCTGCGGAATCACGTGAAGCACGCGATGCTCATCGCGAACGCGCACAGATTTCGCCGTGTGCACAACGTTTTCAACGTCTTCTTGCGTCACTTCTTCTTCTGAAATCGGAACCATGCCGATTTCATTCTGGCAGCTAATATGCTTGCCAGAAAGAGCCAGATAGACAGAGGAAATCTGGCAATCTGCCATTAACTCAGCCTGATCGATGGCACGCTGTACGCATTTCACCACCGACTCAAGATCGTTTACCCCACCTTTATCCATACCACGGGACGGGCAACTTCCCACACCAATGATATTGACCATACCGTCGGGCAGAACTTCCCCTACTAAAGCGGCAACCTTCGCGGTCCCAATCTCCAGTCCAACTACCAGTTTTCTGTCCGTCGCCTTGATCATTGTTGTTCTGCCTGTACCTGTGCCTGATTCTGTTGCTGATTAGGTTCCTCAACCGGAGCCGGAACCCAACCGACTGCTGCGCCTGAGTCATAACGCAAATCAACGTAGCTTATCCGTTTGCCGTCAGTCTGTGCCTGCTGCTGTAAAACCGGGTAAAGTTCCACAAAACGCGCCAGACGCTTCATCGTGTCGCCACGGCCAAGATTGAGCTTAATTCCATTCGTTAAAGTCAGTTGCCATGAGCGGCGTGCCGTCATTGCTGCATCTTTTAACGTAAATCTGTCCTTAGCCAGCACCTGCCCCATATCACGAAAACCCTGTAACACTTCGTTTTCACTACCTTCCGGGCCGTACAACATCGGTAAATTTTGCTTACTGACACGATCGCTTGGGACGCTAAAGGAGTTTCCATCTACGTCAACCATGTGCTGATCATTCCAGCGCGCAATGGGCACATATTCAACCAGATGAATCTTCAATTCATCAGGCCATTGCTTTCTTACACTCGCCTGTTTTATCCACGGCAGACGTTCAATCTGGCTCTGGATAATATTGACGTCCTGAGTCATGAACGTGCCAGGCGACCCCAACGCCAGAATTGACTGGCGGATGTCATCATTACGCGTGTAGTGACGTTCTCCGGTGACCACCAGTTTTGACAGGGGTAACCGTTGTGCATCTTCCATCCAGCCCAGTACCATCCAGCCGCTGATAAACACGGTGCACAGCACACCGAGCAGGAAAATGATCCCTGCAAGACGCGTTCCATTACTCCGCCGGGAGGAATACTCTTCTTCCTCTTCGCGGTTGCGCGTGTTCAAGGCAGCCTGAGACATATCAGCCTGCCTGGTCCAAAATACGTACGACTAGCTGTGAGAAGCTCATTCCCGCCTGACGCGCTGCCATTGGCACGAGGCTGTGGCTGGTCATGCCTGGTGAAGTATTCGCCTCTAACAAGTAAAATTGTCCGTCACTATCGAGCATGACATCAATTCGCCCCCAGCCGCGACACCCCAGAACATTCCAGGCTTTAAGCACCAGGGACTGCAAATCTGTTTCGCGTTCAACTTCCAGACCACTTGGGCAGAAATATTGCGTCTCATCAGAGAGATACTTCGCCTCATAATCATAGAAGGTTCCAGCCGGTTGGATACGAATTGACGGTAAAATATCTTCACCGAGCATCGCAACGGTAAATTCTGGCCCGCTGAGCCATTTTTCAATCAAAACTTCTTCATCATGTTGAAATGCCAATGCTAAGGCAGAAGACAAATCACCCGCTTTGTCGACTTTTGACATCCCTACACTCGAACCTTCGCGGCTGGGCTTTACAATAACCGGTAACCCTAGCGCCACAATGCGTGTATTAACGCTATCCTGAAGGCCCATTTCAAATTCGCGTCGCGTCAACGCCACCCATGGAGCGACAGGCAGACCTGCGCCCTGCCACAGTAATTTGCTGCGCAATTTGTCCATAGAGATAGCGGACGCCATCACTCCGCTGCCGGTATAGGGAAGACCAATTAAATCAAGCAACCCCTGTAACGTGCCGTCTTCACCGCCGCGACCATGAAGTGCAATAAAGGCTTTATCGAAGCCCATCGCTTTTAGCTGCGTGACATCCACCTCTTTAGGATCGACAGGGTGAGCATTCACTCCGCCTTCACGCAGGCCAGCCACAACAGCTGCGCCAGAGTTCAGTGAGACTTCGCGCTCCGCAGAGGTTCCGCCGAGCAGGACTGCAATCTTATCAGCCATGGCGTTCATCCTCCGGAGTTTGCGGCTTCAGTTTGATTTCAGCTAAGGTACGGGCGATTTTGCCAATATTTCCTGCGCCCTGGATGAGAATCAAATCGTTACCGGTCAACACAGGAGCCAAAATTGCCGCGGCCTGAGCAGGATCGGACACCAAAATAGGGTCTACTTTACCGCGTCCACGAATGGTGCGACACAAAGAACGGCTATCAGCCCCTGGAATAGGACTTTCACCCGCAGAATAAACATCCAACATCAGCAACGTATCAACCTGAGACAACACGCTGGCAAAATCGTCATACAGATCGCGGGTACGGGTAAAACGATGCGGCTGGAAAATCATCACCAGGTTTTTATCTGGCCAACCTGCGCGTGCTGCTTTAATCGTGGCATCGACTTCTGTCGGATGGTGGCCGTAGTCATCAACCAGCATTGCCGTACCGGATTTACCGTTTACGCTATCCAGCGGGAATTCGCCGAGGAAATCAAAACGGCGGCCCGTTCCCTGGAAACTTTCCAGTGCGCGTAAAATAGCCTCGTCGTCAATGCCTTCTTCAGTCGCAACCGCAACCGCCGCAGCTGCGTTCAATGCATTATGGCGACCCGGCGCATTCAGCGTCACATGCAACAATGCTTTATCCTGGCGTGCCAGTGTGAAATGCCCCTGAGCACCAACTTGTTTGTAATCTTCCACACGGACGTCAGCGTCTTCACTGAATCCATAGGTAGTTATTTGACGGCCAACACGTGGCAGCAGTTCACGGATCACAAGGTCATCAACGCACATCACCGCGCGTCCATAGAACGGCAGGTTGTGCAGGAAGTTAATGAACGTCTGCTTTAAGTTCTCGAAGTCGCCCTGGTAGGTATCCATATGGTCAGCTTCGATGTTGGTGACAATCGCCACCATTGGCTGTAAGTGCAGGAAAGATGCATCACTTTCATCCGCTTCAGCAATCAGGTAACGGCTATGACCCAGGCGTGCATGTACACCCGCCGCCTTCACCAAACCACCGTTAACAAACGTCGGATCAAGCCCCGCTTCCGCATAAATGCTGGATACCATTGCCGTCGTGGTGGTTTTACCATGGGTCCCGGCAACCGCAATGCCATGACGAAAACGCATCAGTTCTGCCAGCATTTCTGCGCGACGAATCACCGGGATACGCGCTTCATGTGCGGCAACAATCTCAGGGTTATCGGAAGAGATGGCGCTGGATACCACAACCACACTCGCGTCACGCACGTTTTCTGGACGATGGTTGAAATAGATCGTCGCCCCAAGCGCCGTCAACTGCTGCGTAACAGGGTTTGGTGCCAGATCGGAACCACTGATCTGGTAACCTTCGTTAGCTAACACTTCGGCAATACCGCCCATGCCAGCACCACCGATGCCAACGAAGTGAATGTGCCGGACGCGACGCATCTCGGGCACGATTGAACGCAGTTTCGCCAGTTGTTGTGTATTCATTCTCTAAACGCCATCGACTACTTCAAAAAAAACGTGCAGCGCAACACGCGCTGCGAGGGTTAAGCCTGTGCGGCCAGTATCACTTCTTTAGCCACCCGCTCTGTCGCATCGGGAATAGCCGCCGCGCGAGCACGTTGTGCCATATCCAGCAATGCTTCCCGATTCCAGCCCGCCAGGGTGGCGGCGACCGCATCTGCGGTAAATTGTGGCTGTTCAAATATTTTCGCGGCTCCCGCTTTCTCAAGCGGAAGCGCATTCCAGTACTGCTGCCTGTCTTTGTGCTGAAAAGGGACAAACAGCGCAGGCAAGCCAGCTGCAGCAATCTCACTCACGGTAAGCGCCCCAGAGCGGCATACCACGACATCGGCCCAGGCATAAGCCGCAGCCATGTCATCAATAAATTCAGTCACCTTATGCTGCGGTTGCCCAGCTTCAGCATAAGCTTGTTCTACTGTCTGTTGCGCACCTTTGCCGCTTTGATGCCAGATAGTCACTGCATCACCCAGTTTCTCTGCAACCTGCGGCATCGTCTGGTTAAGAATACGAGCCCCTTGAGAGCCACCCACGACCAACACACGAACCGGCCCTTCACGGCCCGCAAGACGAGAGTCAGGTAATGGCAGCGCCAGTACATCTACACGAACCGGGTTGCCAACCACATCGGCTTTAGGAAATGCACCAGGGAAGGCCTGCATCACTTTGGTGGCAATTTTCGCCAGCCACTTGTTGGTCAGTCCGGCAATGCCATTCTGTTCGTGTAGCACAACTGGAATACCCAGCGACCACGCAGCGAGTCCACCCGGACCTGAAACATAGCCGCCCATACCTAACACCACATCCGGCTTGAAACGCTTCATAATGGTGCGCGCCTGACGCCAGGCGTTAAAAATACGCACCGGAGCCAGAAGTAGTGCCTTGATCCCTTTGCCGCGTAATCCGGAAATGCGGATAAAATCGATCTCAATACCGTGTTTCGGTACGAGATCGGCTTCCATGCGATCGGCGGTTCCCAGCCAGCGAACCTGCCAGCCCTGGTCCATTAAATGGTGCGCGACAGCAAGCCCTGGGAACACATGCCCGCCAGTCCCTCCCGCCATCACCATTAACCGCTTCGGTTGATTCATCGTGAACCTCGCGTAAACGCCTGAGCTTTTTCCAGACGCGTCTCATAATCTATGCGTAACAACAACATGATGGCCGTCGACATAATCAACAGACTGGAACCACCATAACTGATAAGCGGCAACGTCAGGCCCTTGGTCGGCAGCATACCCGCTGCGGCCCCTACGTTTACCAATGCCTGGAAGCTAAACCAGATACCTATTGAGCAGGCTAAGAAACCTGAGAAGCGGTGATCGATTTCCAGCGCTTTCCTGCCAATCGACATGGCACGGAAAGCGACGAAGAATACCATTAATAGTGCCAATACCACACCGATATAACCCAGTTCTTCCCCAATAATGGAGAAGATGAAGTCGGTATGTGCTTCAGGCAAATACTCCAGTTTCTGCACTGAATTGCCCAGCCCCTGGCCCCAAACCTCGCCTCGACCAAAGGCCATCAAAGACTGAGTCAGCTGGTAACCACTGCCAAATGGATCTTCCCATGGGTTCCAGAAAGAGGTCACACGGCGAATACGGTAAGGTTCGGCGAGGATCAACAGTACGACCGCCGAAATCCCCATGCCGATGATGGCAATGAACTGCCATAATTTCGCCCCCGCCAGGAACAGCATGGCTAATGTGGTTACAAACAGCACCACCACCGTACCCAGGTCAGGCTGCGCCAGCAGCAAGACCGCGAGCACCAGGATCACCCCCATCGGTTTTAAGAAGCCACGGAGGTTATTACGTACTTCGTCAACTTTTCGTACGAGATAGTTAGCCAGATAGCAGAACAACGATAATTTGGTGAACTCTGCTGGCTGAATACGCAGTGGACCAAACGCAATCCAGCGTGATGCACCGTTAACTGAGCTCCCCACTACCAGTACAATCAACAGCATGATAATCGAGGCAATCAGCATAGCTGTACTGTGGCGCTGCCAGAATTCCATCGGCAGGCGTAACGTTACCATTGCCAGACAGAACGCCAGAATGATGTACAAACCGTCACGTTTGGCGAACAGAAAAGGATCGTTTGCCAGTCGCTGACCTACAGGCATTGATGCTGATGTCACCATGATAAAGCCCACGGCAGCCAGCCCCAGAGTGAGCCAGAACAATGTGCGATCGTACATGATCAGGCTGTCGGTATCCTTCTCCCGAGAGCCCATCACCCAGCCTTTCAGTGCCGCAAACAGCCACGTCAGGATCCCAAATCCTGGCAGGCGCGGCATTTTGAGGCGAGGGAGAGATAAACGCATCAGCCTAACTCCTTCGCCAGACGGGTAAAGACATCACCACGCTGTTCGAAATTCTTAAACTGATCGAGACTTGCACACGCCGGAGAGAGCAGTACCATATCGCCAGGCTTAACGCGCGGAGCAATCAACTGCATTGCCTGCTCCATTGTCTCGGTTTGCTCGGCGATTTCAGGGCGCAAGTCAGCCAGTTCGCGACCATCACGACCAAAACAGTAAAGACGGATGTTATCTCCCGCCAGATAATGCTTCAGCGAAGAGAAGTCCGCTGATTTACCATCACCACCCAACAGCAGATGTAATGTGCCATCAACGTGCAGACCATTTAGTGCTGCTTCCGTACTGCCAACATTGGTCGCTTTGGAGTCGTTAATCCAGCGCACACCGTTGTGTTCCAGCGCCAGCTGGAAGCGGTGTGCCAGACCCGTAAAGGTGGTCAGTGCTTTCAGGCTGGAAGAACGCGGCAAACCGACAGCATCAGCCAGTGCCAACGCCGCCAGCGCATTGGTGTAGTTATGCTGGCCGGACAGCTTCATCTCTTTCACGTTCAGCACTTTTTCACCCTTCACGCGCAGCCAGGTCTCGCCCTGCTGGCGGTTCAGATGATAATCACCCATGGTGATCCCAAAGCTGATGCAACGTTCGTCTGCACCGCGCACCGGCATGGTCAGGGCGTCATCGGCATTGACCACGCAAACTTTGGCATTTTCATAAACGCGCAGTTTCGCCGCACGATACTGCTGCAGACCGAATGGATAGCGATCCATATGATCTTCGGTTACGTTCAGGATCGTCGCCGCCGCCGCTTGTAGGCTTGAGGTCGTTTCCAACTGGAAGCTGGAAAGTTCCAGAACATAAAGTTCACAGCCCTTATCCAGCAGCATCAAGGCTGGCAGGCCAATATTGCCACCAACGCCTACATTGATGCCCGCCGCTTTTGCCATCTCACCGACCAGGGTAGTGACGGTGCTTTTGCCGTTAGAACCTGTAATGGCGATGACCGGGGCTTGCGCTTCACGACAGAACAGCTCGATATCTCCAACAATCTCAACGCCCGCATCTGTCGCAGCGCTGAGTGAAGGATGTGCCAGTGCCATGCCAGGGCTTGCAACGATGAGATCGGCAGCCAGCAGCCAATCATCATTCAGCCCGCCCAGGTGACGTTCAACCTGTTCCGGCAGTGTATCCAGACCTGGCGGAGACACACGCGTATCCATCACGCGTGGCGTCACGCCCCGTGCGAGGAAAAAGTCCACGCAGGAAAGGCCCGTCAGGCCCAACCCGATGATAACGACTTTTTTGCCCTGGTAATCTGCCATGATTAACGTACCTTCAGCGTTGCCAGGCCAATCAGCACCAGCATCAGCGAAATAATCCAGAAGCGCACAATAACACGCGGTTCTGGCCAGCCTTTCAATTCATAGTGGTGGTGAATCGGCGCCATGCGGAAAATACGCTGCCCACGTAGTTTGAAGGAACCGACCTGCAAAATGACCGACAGCGTTTCTACTACGAACACACCGCCCATGATCACCAGCAGAAACTCCTGACGCAGCAACACAGCAATGATACCCAGCGCACCACCCAGTGCCAGCGAGCCAACATCACCCATAAATACCTGAGCCGGATAGGTGTTGAACCACAGGAATCCCAAACCAGCCCCGACAATCGCCGTACAGACGATCACCAGTTCACCTGCGTGACGTAAATACGGAATGTGCAAGTAGTTGGCAAAGTTCATGTTACCGGTGGCCCAGGCCACTAACGCAAAACCAGCCGCGACGAAAACCGTCGGCATGATTGCCAGGCCGTCCAGGCCGTCCGTCAGATTCACGGCATTACCCGTGCCCACAATCACGAAATAAGCCAGCAGAATGTAGAACAGCCCTAACTGCGGCATCACGTCTTTAAAGAATGGAACCACGAGCTCGGTGGCTGGTGTATCTTTTCCTGCAAGGTACAGCGCAAAAGCCACACCCAGCGCAATGACCGACATCCAGAAATACTTCCAACGGGCAATCAGGCCTTTGGTATCTTTACGCACAACTTTTCGGTAATCATCCACAAAGCCAATGATGCCGTAGCCGATCAGAACCGTCAGTACACACCAGACATACGGGTTAGACGGATACGCCCATAACAGGACCGATACGACGATGGCGGTCAGAATCATGATGCCGCCCATGGTCGGCGTACCGCGCTTGCTGAAGTGCGACTCCGGACCATCGTTACGCACAACCTGGCCGAAAGAGAGTTTTTGCAGACGGGCGATCATACGCGGGCCCATCCACAATGAGATGAACAGCGCAGTCAGCAGGCTGACGATGGCACGAAACGTCAGGTAGGAAAAGACGTTAAAGCCTGAGTAATATTTGACCAAATGTTCGGCCAGCCAAACTAACATGTTCCGTTCTCCTGTAATGCGTGCACAACCTCTTCCATGGCGGCACTACGTGAACCTTTCACTAACACAGTCACAATTTGTTTTTCAGCAATCAACGTTTTCAGACGTTCAATCAATGCCGCTTTATCCGCAAAATGCTCGCCAACACCACTCGCCTGACTAATTGCCTGACTCAGTTTCCCGGTACTCAGAACGCTATCAAGGCTCGCAGCTTTTGCGGCTTCCCCAATCTGGAGATGACAGGCTTCACTTTCATCACCCAGTTCAGCCATATCGCCAACGACCATCACACGATAGCCCGGCATTTCGGACAGAACCTGTACAGCCGCTGTCATCGACCCGACGTTCGCGTTATAGGAGTCATCCAGCAACAACTTGTTTTCGGCAAGCGGGATCGGGAACAGACGTCCTGGTACAGCTTTCAGCGTCGACAATCCGGTTTTGATCGCGTCGTGTGTTGCGCCAACAGCCATAGATAAGGCTGCAGCAGCCAGCGCATTAGCAATATTGTGTCGTCCCGGCAGCGGCAACAGAACATCGACACCCCCTGTTGGGGTATTGAGCGTAAATTCCGTGCCATGTGAGGTCACATGGATATTGGTCGCCGTAAAATCACTATTGGCGGCATTCGGTGAGAAGCGCCAGGTTTTACGCGCACCAATAATGCTCTGCCAGTTCAGCCAGTCATTGTTATCGGCATTCATAATCGCGATACCGTCAATCGGCAGGCCGGTGTAAATCTCACCTTTGGCTTTGGCGACACCTTCCAGCGAACCAAAACCTTCCAGGTGCGCAGCCGCCAGATTGTTCACCAACGCGGCTTCCGGGCGTGTCAGGCTCACCGTCCAGGCAATTTCGCCCTGGTGGTTTGCCCCTAATTCGATCACGGCAAATTGATGTTCTTTGGTGAGGCGAAGTAATGTCATCGGCACGCCGATGTCATTATTTAGGTTTCCTGCGGTATATAGCGTGTTGCCGCACTGGCCGAGGATCGCCGCAGCCATCTCTTTAACCGAGGTTTTACCTGAAGATCCCGTCAACGCCACAACCCTGGCCGGAACCTGCTGGCGTACCCACGCAGCCAGCTCGCCAAACGCCAGACGCGTATCTTTCACCACAATCTGCGGCAGATCGATATCGAGCTTACGGCTGACCAGCAGCGCACCCGCACCGCTCTCTTTAGCCTGTTCTGCAAAATCGTGTGCGTCGAAACGCTCGCCCTTGAGTGCCACAAACAGACAACCCGCCGTAATTTTACGAGTATCTGTCGTCACTGCATCAATCGTTAGATCCTGACCATGCAGTGTGCCCTGCAGGATTGCAGCAGCCAGGTTCAGCGTGATGCTAATCATGCGACAACTCCCAGCAAACGAGCTGCAGTGACGCGGTCGGAGTAATCCAGACGACGGTTTCCGACGATCTGATAATCTTCATGCCCCTTACCCGCCAGCAGAACCACATCATTCTCCTGCGCTTGCATGATGGCATTTGTCACCGCTTCCGCACGGCCTTCCACCACGTGTGCTCGACCTGCATCCAGCATTCCCGCCAGAATGTCGTTAATGATGGCACGCGGCTCTTCTGTACGTGGGTTGTCATCGGTCACAACCGGAATATCAGCGAACTGTTCAGCAATTGCGCCCATCAATGGACGTTTGCCTTTGTCGCGATCGCCGCCGCAACCAAAGACACACCAGAGTTTCCCTGCGCAATGCAGACGTGCCGCTTCCAGCGCTTTTTCTAGCGCATCCGGTGTGTGGGCATAGTCAACGACCACCGTCGGTTTACCTGGAGCACTAAACACTTCCATGCGACCACAAACTGGTTGCAGGCGTTCAGCGGTTTTCACCAGGTCGTCCAGCGGATAACCCAACGCCAGCAGTGTGGCCAATGCCAGCAACAAGTTGCTGACGTTAAAAGCCCCCATCAGGCGACTTTCAATTTCACCCTCGCCCCATGAGGAGTTGAAGCGAATAGTTGCGCCGCTATCGTGATAATTGACCTCGACAGCCTTCAGCCAACGGCCGCGGCAATTCGGATTAATGTGATCTTCCATCGATACCGCAACCGCATCCGGCAGTTTTGCCAGCCAGCGGCGGCCCACTTCGTCATCAGCATTAATGATCGCCTGACCGCTGTGATGTGTGGAGTACAGCAGCCACTTTGCGGCTTCGTAATGCTCCATATCACCATGATAATCGAGGTGGTCGCGGCTTAAATTGGTAAAGACGGAAGCCGCAAATTTCAGCGCAGCAACACGATGCTGCACCAGTCCGTGTGAAGAGACTTCCATCGCAGCAAACGTCGCGCCTTGTCCTGCAAGACCCGCCAGAACATGCTGAACGTCAACTGCTGAACCGGTGGTATTTTCCGTCGGGTTAACTTTACCCAGCAGCCCATTCCCTACCGTTCCCATCACCGCACTGGTTTCACCCAACAACTGGCTCCATTGCGCCATCAGTTGCGTGGTGGTGGTTTTACCGTTAGTGCCGGTTACGCCAACCAGGCGCAACTGGTCGGAAGGCTCGTGATAGAAACGTCCCGCCAACGCGGAGAGACGCTCATTTAACTGGCTGAGATAGATAACCGGCACACCGTGCATTTCACGGATTTCGCCGTCGGTTGCCTCATCTTTAGCCTCAGCAATAATGGCAGCTACACCTTGCGCAATCGCCTGCGGGATATATCGACGCCCGTCCGCCTGATGACCGACCACCGCCACAAAAAGATCGCCAGATGCAGCCGCACGGCTGTCCAGTACCATCTCTCGCAGTGCTCGCTCCGGTGCATTTGACACCCACGGAGCGAGAAGGTCGCGCAAATTACGATCTGCCACCTGTACCCTCGCCTTGATTAATTACATATTCACTTTTCTCGCCAGTCGCCAGCGCATCCGGTTCGATATTCATGGTGCGCAAAACGCCGCCCATGATGGCTCCGAACACGGGCGCGGAGACAGCGCCACCGTAGTATTTACCCGCTTGTGGGTCGTTGATAACGACCACGAGCGCAAAACGCGGATTGCTGGCAGGCGCAACGCCTGCGGTATAGGCAATGTATTTGTTGATATAGCGGCCATCCGGCCCCACTTTTTTCGCCGTACCGGTTTTAATGGCGATGCGATAACCTTTAATCGCCGCTTTCACGCCGCCACCACCAGGCAGCGCTACGCTTTCCATCATATGAACAACGGTACGAACAATGGATTCCGGGAAGATACGCTCACCCGGAACCGGTGGATCAACTTTGGTAATCGACAGCGGGCGATAGACGCCATAGCTGCCAATCGTTGCATAGACTCGCGCTAACTGTAACGGCGTTACCATTAGCCCGTAGCCGAAAGAGAAGGTGGCCCTCTCTATGTCAGACCACCGTTGTTTTTGAGGATATAAGCCACTGCGTTCTCCGACCAACCCCAAATTGGTCGCCTTTCCTAGCCCAAAACGTGAGTAAGTCTCTACTAACGCTGAGGACGGCATCGCTAACGCCAGCTTGGAAACACCGACGTTACTCGACTTCTGCAAAACCCCTGTCAGGGTCAATTCGCTGTAACGCGCCACGTCTTTAATCTCGTGGCCATTAATTCGGTAAGGGATCGTATTCAGAACAGTACTTTCATTGACGATGCCACGCTGAAGCGCTGTCATCACCACCATCGGTTTTACCGTTGAGCCCGGTTCGAACACGTCGGTGATCGCCCGGTTACGCATGGCATCTTTTGCCGTGCCGGTAAAATTATTCGGGTTATAGGATGGGCTATTCGCCATCGCCAACACTTCGCCGGTACTCACGTCCACCAGCACGGCACTGCCGGATTCAGCCTTGTTAAAAGCAACGGCGTTATTCAGCTCGCGGTACACCAGCGCCTGCAAACGTTCATCAATACTCAGGGCCAGGTTGTGCGCCGCCTGGCTGTCGGTGGAAGAGATATCCTCAATGACACGGCCATAGCGGTCTTTACGCACGATACGCTCGCCTGGTTGACCGGTCAGCCACTTATCAAAGCTTTTTTCAACACCTTCAATACCCTGGCTATCGACGTTGGTAAAGCCGATGAGGTGAGCGGTTACTTCGCCGGAAGGATAATAACGACGAGACTCTTCACGCAGGTGTATGCCCGGCAGCTTCAGCTTTCTAATGTAGTCCGCCATATCAGGGTTGACCTGACGAGCCAGATAGATAAAGCGCCCTTTTGGGTTGGCATTAACACGGGCGGCCAACTGATCCAGTGGCATCTTCAGCGCATCCGAAAGCGCTTTCCAGCGGTTATCAAGCGTTATACCACCCGCATCGTGCAATTCTTTGGGATCGGCCCAAATCGCCTTAACAGGGACACTCACTGCCAATGGACGGCCTGAGCGATCGGTAATCATCCCGCGGGAGGTCGATACCTCCTGCACGCGAAGAGAACGCATGTCTCCCTGACGTACCAGCATGTCAGGTGCGATGATTTGTAGCCACGCCACGCGTCCCAGAAGGAAACTCAGCGCCAGCAAAATACAGCCACACAGCAACGCAAAACGCCAACTAATAAAGTTGGCCTGCTCTTCCTGACGTTTTGGTTTTTGCGTTTTTGCCGCTGCTCTCATGCGTCGCGTTTTCCCTTATTTTTGTACTACGATATTTTCCTGCGAAGGATCAACATGCTGCAATTGCAGCTTTTCCGTTGCGATCCGTTCAACCCGGCTGTGATCGCCGAGCGCGTTTTCTTCAAGAATCAGATTTCGCCATTCGATATCCAGTGCATCGCGTTCCAGTACCATCTGCTCGCGTTGCGCAGTTAATAAACGTGTATGGTGGGCTGTTGTTACCACCGTTACGGCCGTCACAATGATGCAAATGAACAAGCAGAGTGGCAGTTTCCCAAACCGCAAAAGATCGTCGCCGATCACGCCAGGCAAAGCATGGCGCTCGTTGCTTCCTAACGATCCTTTAACTTTGCTTAGGGTCTCTGTCACTCTGCTGATCATGCGTTCGTCCTCTCTGCGATTCGCAGCACTGAACTACGGGCACGTGGATTCTCTGCCACCTCTTCTTCACCCGGCATCAACTTGCCTAATGCTCGCAATTGACGGCCGCCCAGCTTCCTGAGTTGTTCTTCCGTCATCGGTAACCCCGCTGGCACTTGTGGACCGCGGCTTTGCTCACGCATAAAGCGCTTCACAATACGGTCTTCCAGCGAATGGAAACTGATAATGGATAACCGCCCACCAGGGGCCAGCACGCCGAGCGAGCTTTTTAGCGCCAGCTCTATTTCCTCCAGTTCACTGTTTACCCAGATGCGAACCGCCTGGAAGGTACGGGTCGCGGGATGTTTGTGTTTATCCTTCACCGGCATTGCCGTAGCAATCACCTCTGCCAACTCTTTCGTGCGTGTCATCGGTTCGATGCGGTTACGCTCAACGATGCCGCGCGCAATACGTTTTCCAAAACGCTCTTCACCAAAGGTTTTTATCACCCAGGCGATATCCGCTTCATCAGCGGTTTGCAGCCACTCGGCAGCAGACTGACCCCGGGTAGGGTCCATGCGCATATCCAGTGGGCCGTCGCGCATAAAGGAAAAACCACGTTCTGCGTCATCAAGTTGTGGTGAAGATACGCCAAGATCGAGAAGAATCCCGTCGATCTTACCCGTCAGGCCACGCTCAGCAACATAATCGGCGAGCGCAGAAAAGGGGCCATGCACGATGGAAAAGCGAGGGTCATTGATGGTTTGCGCAACGGCAATCGCCTGCGGATCGCGGTCAATTGCCAGCAAGCGTCCTTCCTCGCCCAGTTGAGAGAGAATCAAACGCGAGTGACCACCACGGCCAAAGGTTCCGTCAATGTAGATGCCGTCTGGACGAATATTCAGGCCGTTAACGGCCTCATCCAGCAACACCGTTGTATGTTTATAATTTTCCATCATATTTATAGAGACAAGTCCTGCAGCCGTTCCGACAATGTTGCGGAATCAGACTGCTCAGCGTCGATATCTTCCTTGACCTGTTGATACCAGGTCGTTTCATCCCACAGTTCAAACTTGTTGAACTGCCCGACCAGCATCACTTCTTTTGTCAGACCGGCATGCTGCCGCAACACAGGCGCTATCAGTAAACGCCCTGCGTTATCCATCTGACACTCACTGGCATGTCCCAATAACAGCCGCTGCACACGGCGTTCTTGCGGGTTCATGCTCGACAGTCGCGACAGCTTTTGCTCAATAATTTCCCATTCAGGTAAGGGGTAAAGCAGCAGGCAGGGGTGGTTGATGTCAATGGTGCAAACCATTTGACCTGAAGCGTTCTCGATCAGCTGATCGCGGTATCGGGTTGGAACCGATAAACGCCCTTTGCTGTCAAGATTGACTAACGTTGCTCCACGGAACATGCCAGCCTCACCCCTCCTCACCACTTTAACCCACAAATTCCCACATAAAGGAGTTTACGGAGCGAGGGAAAAGCTTGTCAAGCCAGGACTATCGCTATATCGGCCCGAAAGGCGTCTATTTAGGGATATAACCCGACCTGATTAATAACTGCACAACTGGCGAGGCAAAATTAACGTTATGAATATTTGTAAGAAAAAAACAGAATATGCACACTAGCGTTAAGGGCCACTCAATATCATCGCAGGGAAATATAAAGTGTCAGTTTGCGACGCGGGCGGCATTTTAAGACATATTGTCTGGTGATAACAGCGTCAGATTCATCATAACGGCACGTGGAACCGCAGCAGAGCAGCACAGGCTGGTCGGTGGACAGAAAAAACGGCTGATTATTCATCGGCCGGACAGTCTTTGTAACAAAACAATACAAAACAACGAATGAGAAAGGGCTAAATGCGCTTTTAAAGACAATTTAAAAGCCCAAATCAATTAAGAAAAATAGCAGGCTATGATTCCTAAGGAATTATCCTAAATTTTATCCGGGAATTACGATTCTGAATTATTCCACAAAAAAAGGGGCAGTTTTCACTCCCCTTTCTCTATTTCATTAATGGCGACTCAGAATTCCGCGACGATAAAGATTACGTTTGATGCGGGTTAACCCCGGTTTAGGCTTACGCGGCTCATCAAGGCTTGCCAGAACAATTTCCAATACACGTTCTGCTACATCGCGATGGCGCTGGGCAACGGCAAGAACCGGACACTGGAGGAAGTCCAGCAGTTCATTATCACCGAAGGTTGCAATCGCCAGATCGGATGGCAATTTCCCGTCGCGGCGTAATGTCACATCCATAACCCCTTGCAGCAGCGCAAAAGAGGTCGTGAACAATGCCTGCGGCATAGGGTGCGTTTCCAGCCATTTTTCGAACAACTGCGCTGCGGCTTCGCGCTCGTAGCTATTGGCATAGAGATAGTGCACTTCACGTGGATCATCTTTCCAGGCGGTCCGGAATCCTTGCTCACGCAGGAAACTCACAGAAAGCTCCGGTAGGGCTCCCAAATAGAGCACCGTTTCTGCCGGAAACGTTCTCAACTCTGCCGCCAGCATTTCAGCATCATCCTGGTCTGCACCCACAACACTGGTGAAGTGCTCTCTGTCCAACGCTCGGTCCAGTGCAACGATGGGGAACGGATCATTTGCCCAGCGTTGATAAAACGGGTGTTCAGGCGGTAACGAGGTTGAAACGATGATCGCATCCACCTGCCGTTGAAGCAGATGTTCAATGCAACGCATCTCGTTATCTGGCTGATCTTCCGAACAGGCAATCAAAAGTTGATAACCGCGCTGGCGAGCCTGACGTTCGAGATAGTTAGCAATACGGGTGTAGCTGGTGTTTTCCAGATCGGGGATCACCAGGCCTATAGAGCGGGTTCGTCCGGCACGAAGGCCAGCAGCGACAGCATTCGGATGGTAGTTATGTTCACGCACCACTGCCATGACTTTCTCAACGGTCTTATCGCTGACACGGTATTGCTTTGCTTTACCGTTAATCACATAGCTTGCCGTAGTTCGTGACACGCCGGCTAGCCGGGCGATTTCATCCAGTTTCACAATTGCCCCTTAAAAAAAGAAAAGAGTCCATGGCCTTGTCAAGGTTATGGTTAAATCTTTTAACATGTAAACGCAGAATAGTCATCGCGGCAACCGCTTTTATCTGCATTGACTGCCCGTTACGCAAAAAAAAGCCCGGCTTTGGCGACCGGGCAGAAAGAGGCAAATTGTTTTGACATCTAACGCATGATTTTATCACCGCGGGAGAGCCCCACGATACCTGAGCGCGCAACCTCTACAATTTTCGCCACATCCCGGATGGATGCCAGGAATGCATCCAGCTTGTCGCTGGTTCCTGCGAGTTGCACAGTATATATAGAAGGCGTTACATCGATAATCTGCCCACGAAAAATATCCGTGTTCCGTTTGACTTCCTCACGTCCATACCCGCTAGCCTGAATCTTAACCAGCATGACTTCACGCTCGACATATGCGCCCTGCCCTAATTCGCTCACTCGCAGTACATCGACCAGTTTGTGCAACTGTTTTTCGATCTGCTCAAGCACTTTCGCATCGCCCACGGTCTGAATAGTCATGCGCGAAAGCGTCGGATCGTCCGTTGGGGCTACGGTCAGGCTTTCAATGTTGTAGCCGCGCTGTGCAAAAAGCCCAATGACACGTGACAACGCGCCTGACTCGTTTTCCAGTAATACAGATAATATCCGGCGCATATCAGGTTCTCTCCGTTTTGCTTAACCACATTTCGTCCATACCCCCTCCGCGAATGTGCATCGGATACACGTGCTCTGTACCGTCGACAATGACATCGACAAAAACGAGGCGGTTGTTCTTAACGTGCTCAAGTGCTTCACCGAGTTTTGCTTCCAGTTCAGTTGGGTCAGTCACACGCATGCCAACGTGGCCGTAAGCTTCAGCCAGGCGGACAAAATCGGGTAATGACGTCATATAAGACTGGGAATGGCGACCAGAGTAGATCATGTCCTGCCACTGCTTCACCATACCGAGATAGCCATTGTTCAGGTTCAACACCAGAACCGGAAGCTCATATTGCAGTGCCGTAGACAGTTCCTGGATATTCATCTGAATACTGCCATCACCCGTCACGCACACGACAGTTTCATTCGGTAAAGCCAGTTTTACGCCAAGTGCAGCAGGCAGGCCAAAACCCATAGTTCCCAGACCACCAGAATTGATCCAGTGACGAGGTTTATCAAACGGGTAATAAAGTGCAGCAAACATCTGATGCTGGCCCACATCGGACGTCACGTAGGCCTCGCCTTTGGTCAGACGCCAGATCGTTTCGATAACAGCCTGCGGTTTGATATTTTCGCTTTTCGTGTCGTATTTCAGACAATGACGCGCACGCCACTGTTCGATGTTCTGCCACCAGTCACGGATCTCATCCAGTGGCTGTGTGATCGTTTCTTGCCCCAACAGATCCAGCATTTGATCCAGCACCTGACGTGCATCACCAACAATCGGAATATCGGCTGGAACCGTTTTGGAAATCGATGTGGGATCAATATCGATATGCAACACCGTTGCGTTAGGACAGTATTTCGCCAGATTATTGGTGGTGCGATCGTCAAAACGTACCCCGACAGCAAAAATCACATCGGCGTTATGCATGGTCATATTGGCTTCATACGTCCCGTGCATCCCCAACATACCCAAAGCCTGACGATGTGTTGCCGGGAACGCCCCTAACCCCATCAGCGACGATGCAACAGGAAGATTGAGCTTTTCAACCAACTCACGCAGTTGCGTTTCACAAGCTGAGTTAACCGCCCCACCGCCTACGTAGACAACCGGTTTTTTGGCCGCCAGGAGTGTTTGCAGCGCTCGCTTAATCTGCCCTTTATGTCCCTGGGTCGTCGGGTTATAAGAGCGCATGCTCACCGATTCTGGCCAGGCATAAGGCAGTTTGTTTGCTGGGTTCAGAATATCTTTTGGCAGATCGACAACCACCGGGCCAGGACGGCCGCTTGCCGCCAGCCAGAAAGCTTTCTTAAGCACACCGGGAATGTCTTCCGTTTGTTTGACCAGGAAACTGTGCTTTACGACAGGACGCGAGATCCCCACCATGTCGCACTCCTGAAAAGCATCATAGCCAATCAGCGAGGTAGCAACTTGGCCGGAGAGAATGACCAGTGGGATCGAATCCATATACGCAGTGGCAATACCGGTGATGGCATTGGTTGCCCCAGGGCCAGACGTAACCAGTACAACGCCTACTTCACCCGTTGCTCGCGCCAGCCCATCAGCCATATGCACAGCCGCCTGTTCGTGACGTACCAGAACATGGTCAATGCCACCTACCGTATGTAGCGCATCATAAATATCAAGTACCGCGCCTCCGGGATAGCCGAACACTTGCTTCACGCCCTGATCAATAAGCGATCGGACGACCATTTCCGCGCCAGACAACATCTCCATGCTTTGCCTCCAGGCTTTTTGTTATAGACGGATGGCAGAATTCATTTCCGTTCCGTCTTCTGATCGGGATGTCCCAATCTTATATTTTGCAGAGTGACAGTTACCTTAACCGCTCGTTATGAGGCAGGCAATTAGCAAACGGAGGGCAGCAAATGGCAATGAAAGCAGAAACAACACGCATTGCGACTGGATATGGTGAATTCATCTGGAATAAGTGAACACGATGACAATTCATCGGTTAAAAGAGAGCGGATTCAGGAATTCATCTATTTTTGCGAGGTTCACAGCAAGCAGAAAAAAATCATACAGGACAAAATAACATGGAAATAAAAAAATGCAGGATAAATCGCAAGTTCAGGGACGATTTATCCCGATAAGCTTATCGCCGACAAACGCTGATGAGTAACTCTTCCATCCATTGATGGCCTTTATCCCTTCCAGCCGCTTCATGCCAGGAAAGATAACAGGTTCGGCTATTTAGCTTTAAAGGCAGAGGAAGAACTTGCAGATTTAACTGAGGGGCGAATTCTTCAGCCAGCCAGCGCGGTGCAATAGCGACCAGTTGAGTTTGTGAGACAATATTTAATACGCTCACCATTGCCATTCCCTGATAAGCAACACTCGCTTGTTTATCGATAGTGTCATACCACGGTTGGCTAAATGAAGCATATCGGTCGAGAGCAACAACCGCATGCTGTTCGTTATACACATCGCTTTCCCGCAATGGTCCATTCATACGTGGATGTTTTTTACTGGCCACTAAAACCATTTCATCCTTAAACAGCGGTACACATGAAAACTCTGGACGCCGAAACTCCTCATAACCCAGGACAAATTCTGTCTCCTGATAACGAAGTTGGTGTTCAGTGTTTTGATTTAGCGACGATTTAAATACCAGATGAATATTTGGCGCAATTTCTTCAACTCGATTGTAAATAATCGACGTCAAATAATTATCCAGCGGACTGCACACACAAAGATTGAACGCACGCTCACTCACCAACGGTTCAAAACCAGACCCAGGAAGCTCATTTTGAACTAGCTGAAGCGCCTGCCGGATGGCTCCGAACAGTTGAAATGCGCGGGCCGTGGGCTGAATGCCTCGTCCATAACGCACAAATAACTCGTCATTAAACATTACCTTAAGCCGGGCGACAGCGTTACTCACCGCGGGTTGCGACATCCCAAGTGTCTGTGCCGCTCGCGTGATATTTTGTTCCTGCATCACCGCATCAAACACGGTTAAAAGATTGAGATCAACCGTGCGCAACTGAGGTTTAACGCCATCATACACTCGGGCCTGTTTAATATTATTTTCTGGCATTCCTGATTCCACTGTCACACTAAACTCCCTTTATCAATGAGCAGTAATAACTTCGAAAAATATGATTTACCATGCATATACAACCTACGAAAGCGAATTATTTAAAATTCGGAATATATAAAGCCGTAATCAACGAGAAAACGACAAGCGCTTTACTGACAAAGAAGAGAGTTCTAAACATATAAAAAGCAATATGCGCGAGATCAAATCATAAATGATGTAAATAAACAATCACCTGTCAGGTTAATGATGGTTTAAGTATTATTAAACTATTAAAGCCAAAGCACGCGCAGTAGTTAACATTCCATTATCATAACATCCCATTTTTGGGCCTCCACATCATTCATCATAGTTATAATTTAATGATACTTAAAAGATTTACGATCACAGGGAGTAAAAATCATATTATGTTTAATTGATACAAATTATATTTAAATCATTCCGAAGATGAATGCCATTTCCAAAATTAGACAATTAGAATGGTCATAAAAGAAAAAACCAGCACAATAAGCTAAAGTTAATGGGTGCATCACGTCGGGGAATTGATGTCATTTTACCCCAAGGGGTTGACATGAATCACCGTATCCAGTACCACTAGATACATATCGTATTTATCTGGAGCATGATTCATGACTCGCAACATTCGTTCACTCGGTCTACTACTACTAAACGCATCCACTGTGCGCGGTAGACTGGCGGGCGAAATTCAGCATTGAATCGTCTTCAGTAAACAAGAAACCCGCGCCATTGCGCGGGTTTTTTTATGCTCGTAGCAAGGCGACCTAAGACAGACAAGGACCTAACCCATGAGCCAGCAAGTCATTATTTTCGATACGACCTTACGTGACGGTGAACAGGCATTACAGGCAAGCCTGAGTGTGAAAGAAAAACTGCAGATTGCACTGGCCCTCGAACGCATGGGCGTCGACGTGATGGAAGTGGGCTTCCCTGTCTCTTCACCGGGTGATTTTGAGTCGGTTCAAACCATCGCACGTCATGTCAAAAACAGCCGTGTATGTGGCCTGGCCCGTTGTGTTGAGAAAGATATTGATGTCGCAGCCGAATCGCTGAAAGTCGCGGAAGCATTCCGTATTCATACCTTTATCGCCACCTCGCCGATGCACATTGCGACCAAGTTGCGCAGCACGCTGGATGAGGTTATCGAACGTGCAGTTTATATGGTTAAACGCGCACGCAACCACACCGATGATGTTGAATTCTCTTGTGAAGATGCCGGCAGAACGCCAATTGAAGACCTGGCTCGTGTGGTTGAAGCGGCCATCAATGCCGGCGCGCGCACCATCAACATTCCGGACACCGTCGGCTACACCATGCCGTTCGAATTCGCCAACATCATCACCGGTCTGTATGACCGCGTTCCAAATATTGATAAAGCCATCATCTCCGTTCATACCCATGATGATTTGGGCCTGGCCGTCGGCAACGCCATTGCCGCCGTTCATGCCGGTGCACGCCAGGTTGAAGGCGCGATGAACGGTATCGGTGAGCGCGCAGGTAACTGTTCGCTGGAAGAAGTGATCATGGCCATCAAAGTGCGCCGGGACATCATGAACGTGCACACTCAGATTAATCACAACGAAATCTGGCGCACCAGCCAGACCGTCAGCCAGATTTGCAACATGCCGGTTCCGGCGAATAAAGCGATTGTCGGTACTGGTGCATTTGCGCACTCCTCAGGTATTCACCAGGACGGCGTCCTGAAAAACCGCGAAAACTACGAAATCATGACGCCAGAGTCCATTGGCCTGAACCAGGTGCAACTGAACCTGACGTCACGTTCCGGCCGCGCTGCGGTGAAACATCGCATGGAAGAGATGGGCTACAAAGAAAGCGACTACAACATGGATCACCTGTACGACGCTTTCCTGAAGCTGGCCGACAAGAAAGGCCAGGTCTTCGACTACGATCTGGAAGCGCTGGCATTCATAAACAAACAGCAGGAAGAACCTGAACACTTCCGTCTGGACTACTTCAGTGTACAGTCTGGCTCCAGCGACATTGCCATCGCCTCCGTCAAACTGGCCTGTGGCGATGAAGTTAAAGCGGAAGCCGCTAACGGCAACGGCCCGGTTGATGCGATTTATCAGGCAATCAACCGCGTCACCAGCTATGACGTGGAACTGGTCAAATATGATCTGACTGCCAAAGGCCAGGGTAAAAACGCACTGGGTCAGGTGGATATCGTGGTCAATTACAACGGTCGCCGCTTCCATGGCGTCGGCCTGGCGACCGATATCGTTGAATCTTCTGCCAAAGCAATGGTGCATGTCCTGAACAACATCTGGCGCGCCGCCGAAGTCGAAAAAGAATTGCAACGCAAAGCTCAGAATAAAGAGAACAAAAAGGAAACCGTGTAATGTCGAAGAATTACCATATTGCTGTGTTACCGGGCGACGGTATTGGTCCGGAAGTGATGGCACAGGCGCTGAAAGTACTGGAAGCCGTTCGCACGCGTTTTGCGATGAAAATTAGCACCAGCCACCATGACGTGGGTGGGATCGCTATCGATAATCACGGGACGCCATTGCCAAAAGCAACCGTCGAAGGCTGTGAAAATGCCGATGCTGTCCTGTTTGGCTCCGTGGGTGGTCCGAAATGGGAGCATCTGCCCCCCGCTGAACAACCTGAGCGTGGCGCACTGCTGCCATTGCGTAAGCATTTCAAATTGTTCAGCAACCTGCGTCCAGCGAAGCTGTACCAGGGGCTGGAAGAGTTCTGCCCACTGCGTGCGGACATCGCCGCGAATGGCTTCGATATCCTGTGCGTGCGTGAGCTGACCGGGGGGATCTATTTTGGTCAGCCTAAAGGCCGTGAAGGCAGCGGTCAGCATGAGAAAGCTTTTGATACCGAGGTGTATCACCGTTTTGAAATCGAACGTATCGCCCATATCGCCTTTGAATCCGCGCGTAAACGCCGCCGTAAAGTGACGTCGATTGATAAAGCGAACGTTCTGCAGTCCTCTATTTTATGGCGTGAGATCGTCAGCGAAGTCGCAAAAGGGTATCCGGACGTCGAGCTGGCACACATGTATATCGACAACGCGACTATGCAGTTGATCAAAGATCCTTCTCAGTTCGATGTTCTGCTGTGCTCCAACCTGTTTGGCGACATCCTGTCAGATGAATGCGCGATGATCACCGGTTCCATGGGCATGCTGCCTTCCGCAAGCCTGAATGAAGAAGGGTTTGGTCTGTACGAACCTGCAGGCGGTTCCGCACCGGATATCGCAGGCAAAAACATCGCAAACCCGATTGCCCAAATCCTGTCCCTGGCCCTGCTGCTGCGCTACAGCCTGGATGCGAACGATGCCGCCACCGCCATCGAAAATGCCATCAACCGTGCGTTAGAAGAAGGTATCCGTACCGGGGATTTAGCCCGCGGCGCGGCAGCAGTCAGTACCGATGAAATGGGCGATATCATTGCCCGCTATGTCGCTGAAGGGGTGTAATCATGGCGAAGACGTTATACGAAAAATTGTTTGATGCGCACGTTGTGTATGAAGCGCCAAACGAAACCCCGTTGCTGTACATCGACCGTCATCTGGTCCACGAAGTGACCTCTCCACAAGCCTTTGACGGCCTGCGTGCGCACAAACGTCCGGTTCGTCAACCGGGCAAAACCTTCGCCACCATGGATCACAACGTCTCCACCCAGACCAAAGATATCAATGCGTCAGGTGAAATGGCGCGTATCCAGATGCAGGAGCTGATTAAGAACTGCAACGAGTTTGGCGTAGAGTTGTATGACCTGAATCACCCGTATCAAGGCATCGTCCACGTTATGGGGCCAGAGCAAGGTATCACGCTGCCGGGCATGACCATCGTCTGTGGTGACTCTCATACCGCCACACACGGTGCGTTTGGTGCACTGGCCTTTGGTATTGGCACATCTGAAGTTGAACACGTTCTGGCGACACAGACCCTGAAACAGGGCCGCGCCAAAACCATGAAAATTGAAGTGAAGGGCAAAGCCGCGCCAGGCATCACTGCAAAAGACATCGTACTGGCGATCATCGGTAAAACCGGCAGTGCAGGCGGTACAGGTCACGTCGTTGAATTTTGCGGCGAAGCCATCCAGGCGCTGAGCATGGAAGGCCGTATGACCCTGTGCAACATGGCCATTGAGATGGGTGCAAAAGCCGGGCTGGTTGCGCCAGACGAAACCACTTTCAACTATGTGAAAGGCCGCCTGCATGCGCCGAAAGGCAAGAGTTTTGATGATGCGGTCAACTACTGGACAACGCTGAAAACTGACGACGGTGCAGCTTTTGATACCGTTGTGACCTTGCAGGCAGAAGAGATTGCGCCACAGGTCACCTGGGGAACAAACCCAGGCCAGGTCATTTCCGTCAACGACAACGTGCCTGATCCGGCCTCCTTCGCCGATCCAGTCGAACGTGCCAGCGCAGAAAAAGCGTTAGCCTACATGGGGCTGAAACCTGGTGTACCACTGACAGATGTCACCATTGATAAAGTCTTTATCGGATCCTGCACCAACTCCCGTATTGAAGATTTGCGTGCCGCAGCTGAGATCGCCAAAGGACGTAAAGTCGCGCCGGGCGTGCAAGCGCTGGTTGTACCGGGTTCTGGCCCGGTGAAAGCACAGGCGGAAGCAGAAGGTCTGGACAAAATCTTTATTGAAGCCGGTTTCGAATGGCGTTTGCCGGGTTGCTCCATGTGTCTGGCGATGAACAATGACCGTCTGAACCCAGGCGAACGTTGTGCCTCTACCAGCAACCGTAACTTTGAAGGCCGTCAGGGTCGTGGTGGACGTACCCACCTGGTCAGCCCGGCGATGGCCGCTGCTGCTGCCGTCACCGGCCATTTTGCCGATATTCGCAGCCTGAAATAAGGAGACAATCATGGCAGAGAAATTTACCCAACATACAGGCCTGGTTGTCCCACTGGATGCAGCCAACGTTGATACTGACGCGATCATTCCCAAGCAATTTTTGCAGAAAGTCACCCGCACGGGGTTTGGCGCGCATCTGTTTAATGACTGGCGTTTCCTCGATGATCAGGGGCAACAGCCTAACCCTGAATTTGTGCTGAACTTCCCGCAATTTAAGGGTGCGTCGATTTTACTGGCGCGGGAAAACTTTGGCTGTGGCTCATCGCGCGAGCATGCTCCGTGGGCACTGACAGACTACGGTTTCAAAGTGGTGATCGCGCCGAGTTTCGCCGATATCTTCTACGGCAACAGCTTCAACAACCAGTTGCTGCCTGTGACGCTGAGCGATGATCAGGTCGACGAATTGTTCAACCTGGTGCAGGCGAATCCGGGGATGTCGTTTGAAGTGGATCTGGAAGGGCAAGTCGTAAAAGCCGGGGATAAAACCTACAGCTTTACGATTGATGCTTTCCGCCGCCATTGCATGATCAATGGCCTGGACAGCATTGGTTTAACCCTGCAACACGACGATGCGATTGCCGCTTACGAAAATAAACAGCCTGCGTTTATGGGCTAAAAAAAGGGCCTGCGTCATGCAGGCCCTTTTTTATCGGTTAGTCATGTTTCAGCGTGTTCTCTGCGACAGGCAAGTAACGCAGTGAGAAGTACAACCGATCCTTACCGCAGGAAGATGATTGTCTCAGAGCTTTCGCGATGGCGTCCGCAGGCTGAGGCACAGCACTGAATGTCTTACCAGGACGAACGCTAAAGATTTCATAGACGATCCCACTGGTAGGCGTATCGCCCTGACAACCAGAACTCGCCGCCAGATAAAGATCCCGAACGGCATCACTCAGTGTCCCAACGCCCCGCCCATCCTGCACCCAGACGTTAATGCCACGGACATGGATCTCTGCCAGCATCTGGCTATAGCTCTCTGGCGTCATATTCCCGGCAAAGAAGCTACTGATATAGACCGGTTTATTCTCCACCGCAGTGAGCTGTTTACGGGTATTCTCCAGCCAGCTAAACAGTAACTCGCGGGCATGTGTATTGCGCCAGTTATGGTCGTCAATTTCAGCACTGATGTACCAGCCATCAGGCTGAAACGCCATCTGATCGCGCCAGCGTTTCGCCTGAGCGATATCCGCCACACGCAGTCGACCCAGGTAGTGTTCCAGCGCGGCTGCGGGTTGTTTCTGACGGTCAAAAAACGCAGGGTCTGCGTTCAACCCGAGCACGACTTTCAGCCCGGCCGCACGTGCGTGCTCTGCACGCTGGCGTAACAGAAAACGACCATTTTCATCAGCAAAAGCATCGCCGTACTGCGTCCATTGCAGCACCAGCGTATCAAACCCCTGCTGGCGCAACGTCTGCATCAGAGACGTCCACTGGACCTCTGTTACGCTGTTATCTCTCAGCTGTGGCTGCCAAAACACCCCTTTCATCGCACAGGCCAGAGGACTTACCAACAGCAGAAGCAGCACAATTTGACATCGTTTAAACATTACCAATGAACTCCCACGGTGAGGAAAGCGTTATTACGTTCCCCAACATTCTGGTTAATCGATTTAAAGGTGTGCTGGTATTCCAGTCCAAGACTGACTTTATGCGGCCAGGCGTCGTAATGTGTCTGCCCGGTCCAGATGTTCCAGCGAACACCGACACCACCTAACTGACTTCCCACCGTATAGTCATCACGATAACCGTTGAGCTGAACATGCGCATAGGGCTCAACCGTCTGCCCTTGCGCAACTTTCTGATGCCAGCTGGTACGGTAATCCACCGTCCAGGCCTGCGTATCCTGGCGAACGTACTGTGCGCCATCAAGATAGAGGTTCTGCGCAAACCAGCCTGGTCCGTTCGGATGCCACTCGTCGCTGTATCGCCCGTTGTTAAAGAACGACGCGCTTACGCGTAGCATCGCATCGGCCTCACCGTGGTGGTGATCAAGGGGAACTTGCTGTTCTGCGGCAAAAAACAGCGTGTAATCGTGCAACGGTTTCCAGCGGATCCCCGTTCCCAGCATCGGCTGTTTGACGGGCAGCACCACATTGCTTCCACTGGTATCGGCAAACAGACGGCTATACACCGACAACATATCGCCTTCCAGCAACATATTACGGCCAATACGATACTCAGCCTCCATCTGGCCATAGCTACGGTAGCTTTTACCCATAGCAACGTTCCCCGGTATCGTACTCGCGGAGTTCATTGCACCGGAACGCAGACCTATTGTGGAATCAAAACTGAAGCTCCAACGGCGGGCAATGTCCTCATGCAGGCGGCGAACGTTAAACCTCTCCTGGTTTTGCGCCGGCGTCAGCGGGCTGATCTGCGCATTGGCATCAATATCATCGACCACCATACGGGCATACTGTTGGGTCTGCGGAATATCGGCCAGACGCTCATTCACATACATCAGTTGACGCACCAGTTGCGGATCATCAGGCGTGGACTTGAGCGCAGTTTCGAGCATATCCCGCGACGAAGCATAGTCGCCGTTGCTCCACAGGGCATAGCCAAGCGCCGCCTGCGCGTCGCTGTTAGCGGGTTCGATCGACAAAGCCTGCCGCAAATCGTCAACAGCCGTTTGCGTTTTACCCTGCTCGCGATACAGCGCGGCTCTGGCAAGCAGCGCCTTCACCGTTGGCTGGATCGCAATCGCATGGCTAAGATCGCTGATGGCGTTTTCAGGCTGCGAAGGCAGGAAACGCTGGGCATGTAACCACCACCAGGCCTCGGTATTGTCGAGTCCACGGCGCTGGGCTTCATCAAGCCATTTGTCGCGGTTTGCCGTATCCCCTGCCGCATGGGCCGTGGTGGCTGCCGCCATCACATCTTCATTCTTCATGTCCGCCAGACTCAGCGCTTTCCAGGCACGCATGGCGACAGGATAGTCCTCAACAGCGTAGGCCTGATAAGCCACGGCGCGATGCTGCCAGGCATCTGGCTGACGTTTTTCCGCCTGCTGGAGCGCGTGCAGCGCCATACCAGGATTGTCGTGCTGGTAGCACCCGGCAAGGCTGCGCCATGTCGCAGCATTATAATTAGCCGACATATCCCCAAACAGCCGACGTGTCGTCTCGCAATCCTGATTAACCCCAGGTAACTGACTTTGTGCCTGGCGCAAAGATGCCGTAGCCAGCGGCGCGGACAGCCGCGCACGCTGCGCGGCTGTCATCAGCTCAGGATAGGTCTGCAGTAATCCCGCCAGACGTTCGATCAGCTGTCCAGCTGCATGAGATTGTCCACCAAAAGGATAACGCTGGAGCAAAAGTACCGCCGCATCACGGGACTGGTTGGCCTGCATCAGCAGCCATGTCAGTTGATCAAGTTGCTTAAGATTACCGGGATCGCGCTGGTACATCTGGCGTGCTAAGCGAATACTTTCCGCCGTATCCTGGTTCGAGGTACTCAGAGCAAATCGCTCTTCCAGCATGTCATTGGCCGGAAACTGTGGGGAATACTGGCGAAGCAGTTGATACGGATCGTTTCCGAAGCGGGAAATCAGGTACAGCCAGCGTTTTTCCTGGGCGGCATCCTGGAAGTGAGGCTTATTCTCCCTGAGGTAACGCTGCAACGCCGCGCGATCACCCCGCGTGGCCAGCGTACCGGCATAATCCAGTTGATGCTGGGCATCGCTAAACACACCTTGCGATTGCAGAGCCAACAGGCGATCGTCAAGTTTCCCGGCGAGCAGTACGTCAAACCACTGTTTTTTCTCGGCATCACTCAACCGGTTTTGCTGCTGTTTACGGGTAAAAATGTCATCAGCCGCTGGCCAGACTTTGAGGTAAATCGCCCGCTGTATAATCGCGTCTTCCAGCTCACGTCCTTCGCCAGAAGCGGCAAAAGCGGTATCGTTCAACTGCGCTCTGGCAACTGCCAGCTGTTCCAGTTTCAATGCATTTTGGCCCGTCTCAGCCCGACAACGCGCAGTAGGTGCGGCATCACAGCTTTTTTGCTGTGCAAGCAGTTGCTCAATCGTCGTCACCGGGGTGGTAATAACCGGGATCTCTTCCAGCCGCTGCACCAGGCGTTTATCGCCTGGATAGCGTTTCAGTTGCGCTGTCAGCACCTGACGGGCTTGCTCATCATGCCCGAAATGGCGATAGGCATCAGCCAGGTACAGCGTCAATGGCACATTGTCAGGAAGTTGCTGATGGATGTAGCGGAACTCTTTGAGCGCAGTCTGTTCATCCTGACTCTTTTGCGCTCGTACTGCCTTTTCCAGATGCGGATAAATCATAAAGTGTCGATAATCACTCAGCCCCAGTGCGGTGGCTGAAGTCTCTGTGATCTGGCTTTCCGCCAGCACCGGGCTACTGAGCAGTGCAGCAACCAGTACCGTTAATAATCGCGGTGCAATGCGGATTTCATGTTCCCTGTTCATGCCTGTTCCTGCTCCAGTTCATCCAGTTGCGACTCATTAATTCCGGCGCGTAACAACAGCTCGCGCATGGATACCTGAAGTTCTTTTTGTAATTCAAGAACATGATCAAGCATCTCTTGCGTAATGACGCCTTCTGACACCAGGAATTCCCCCAGTGGCATATCGCTTCGCTCATGACGCAACAACAGCACCGACATTGCGGAGTGGTTGATATGTCCGAGCGTCGTCAACACTTCAGCGAAGAGCAGTTGTCGAGGAACGAAGTATTGCCAGATGTCATCAGCCTGTGATGGTGTGAGCCAGCCTTTTGTCACCGCTGAGCGGAGCATCTCCCGGTCATCCCGATTGCGATAACGTGCATACCAGTAGCGCAAGCCAGTAACCACCTGACCACGTGGCACAATGACATAATTCACCTGATGCCCAACTTTACGCTCCAGCGCCGCCAGCGATACCGGGTCGATCCCATCCTCACTGGCAACCGTCAGCAGATTACCGTCAACGCGCAGGGGTAATACGGCATATCGCAAGGCAACCGAAGCAGGGATTATAGCGATGAGCGACTTATCAATCTCCCACGCATCAATGGATTCGGTTTTAACACCATTTTGCTCCGCCAGCGCGGCAGCAAGCTGTTCCGCCGTAATCATTCCCTGCATCAACAGCGATCCGCCCAGACGTAAACCCAAAATACGGTTTGTCAGCGCATCTTCGAGCTGTTCTTCGGTAATCACCTTCTGCTCAATCAGAATTTGCCCTAATGGACGCAGTGCGCGGTTTTCGCCCGTCACGCTTGGGAAATCATGGGTGGTTTTATCCCATGCCACGCGGCGCGGATCCCCATGCTGAATCACCTGGCGCAGGGCACGCCAGTTGGCCATGAAGTTGATCAGGTTGCCCCAGAACAAACGCAACACGGACAGCAAACCTTGCGTAAGGCCATAATAGGCTGTCACAAAAATCACGCGCTGGAGAATTCGGTTAGCCATGAGACCGAAGTTAATCCAGAGCAGCGTCACTAACCAGGGCCCACCCGTGAAAATAGAGAGGAACTGCCAGGCATCTGGCCACAACCGCTGGTAAATCAGCAGCATCACCAGCTGGATCATAATGATCATGGCAAAGAAGCTCAGGAAGTTACTGATCGCTCCTTTCCGATCTCGCCACAGGAAGTAGTTAAGCGTAGGGCTATCAGCCCAGCGGTGGGTTTTAAATCCCTGGAAAACGATGCCGATGATCCAGCGTGATTTCTGGCGCATGGCGGTCGTAAAGGTATCCGGAAAATATTCCCGCACACAAATCACGGACGACCAACGGACGTTCTGTAAAAACCGGCGTGGACGTTTGGCTTCCTGAGAAGGGTCCACCACCGGGAAACGTACAAAGATTTCCGTCATCCCTTTGGCCTTCAGACGGAAGCCAATGTCGTAATCTTCGGTAAGACTCTGTACATCAAAAGCAATACCATCACCATCAGCCAGCAGTGCCATTACCGCACGACGGCTAAAACATGTCCCTACACCTGCACTGGGAACTTGACCAGCGATGGCCTCACGCACCGGTACATCTTTACCGTGGAGTTCGGCGAATTCATCGATATAGGACATGCTGGTAAAATGCGTCCAGCTACGTTCAAACGGATAGACAGGGATTTGGATAAGATCTTTTCTGTCGACCAGATAGTTAAACAAACGCAGCTCCATCGGCGAAATAACATCTTCCGCATCATGCAAAATAAAGCCGGCAAAGGTGAAATTCGCGCTGCGTTCAAACTGGGTAATGGCGTCGAGAATATTATTCAGGCAATCCGCTTTACTGGTGGGGCCAGGCCGGGCACACACGACTTTGTGCACATTCGGAAAACGGGCGCAGACTTCATCCACATCTCGCTGAGTATCTGGATCGTTTGGATAAGTACCCACGAAGATATGGTAATTCTCGTAGTCCAGCGTCATTGCCGCCAGTTCAGCCATATTGCCAATCACACCGGTTTCATTCCATGCTGGAACCATAATCGCCAGCGGTTTTTCATCGGGCTTATACAGCTCGCGATAATCCATGCGCGGGTGGCGACGATATACCGTTAATAGCCTGAAAAGGCGACGACACCAGTAGACAATATCGATGAATAAATCATCTAAGCCACTGATTAACATCATTATGGCAAGCGTAATTGCAACAAATTTAAGACCATAAAGATAGGCGGAAAAAATATCCACGAACGAATTCATCGTGTTTACCGATTATAATTTGTTAATGAGTGGCAAAATAGCAACATAAATGAAGGCTAAACTGCGGTTTTTTAAAGAAATTCATAGGCAGCAGAGATGACTTTTCACTGGCATATCCATCGCCGTCTGGGGTGTGTCCGTAGACCATAATAGCGTACTCTTGCAGGTGTGCCAGCAACAGTTTTCACCGTCAGTCCGTTGAACAGTAAGGTAAAAATATCAATAATGGGGCGATATTTTACATCACAAAAATAGTATTTTATTGATCTCAGAAGTGCAACAAGCGATTAATTAAAGCGGCTCAATTCTGTGTGCCATACACACTTAGGCTGTTTCTCATGTATCTATTTCATAACACCCGAGAAAATGACGGAAACAATATGCTTCCGTCAGCCAGGCTATATTCAAAAAACGTGTCTATCACACATCTTTGACACGGCAGGTCAGCAGCAGTGTGACAACGGATATCACCGCAATCACCCAATACACCGCCGAATGACCGTAGCTTTGGGACAATGCTCCCTGAATAACCCCCGCCAGAATAACGCCCGTTGAGATGCTGTTGGTAAAGAGCGTGGTTGCAGAACCCGCTCTTCCGGGCATCAGATCCTGGAACCAGAGCATGCCGATCCCGGCGACGATACCAATGAAGACCGCATTGAACAGTTGCAGCACCAGTAACGCCTCACGTGAGTGGAAGAAAATTAACCCGAGATAGAACACTACACCTGCGGCGACGGCAATCACCATCATCGGGCGTTTTCCAAAACGTTTGACGTAGTAACCCGCCAGAATCATCGCCGGGATCTCAAGCCCGGCAGCCGTTCCCATCAATATCCCAGCAATTTTGTCCGGAAGCCCCAGATCGCTGCTGATCCACAGCGGCATATCAATGATGTACATGGTGTTGCAGGTCCACATCAGCGTAGAGGCGATAAACAACATGCGAACGTTTTTATCTTTCCAGCCGCTCACCTGAGTTATCGGCTTATCTGCTGTCTGTTCCACCCGCGCCACCGAGGGTAACACGAAGGCAATCAGCGCCAGACTGATGGCAAAAATCCCCGCCGCAATGGAGAACATCATGGTGAAGCCATAATTCAACGCCAGCATAAACGCCAGCGGCGGGCCAATAACCCATGCCAGTGAGAGTTGCGCACGCATTACCGAACTGAACATCACCACTTCACGCGCAGAATTATCGGCGTATTCACGGGCCAGCGCGAAAAGCTGCGGCATTGCGGTATTCGCCAACGAGGCGAGCAACACGCCGCAGGTAAGAAGCGTCAGGTAATGGCGGTTGAAAGCAAACAGCAACGCATTTCCTACCGCCATCGCGCAGCAAAACAGAATCAGCTTACGGCGATCCCCACGGCTATCCGATCGTTTCGCCAGCCCAAGGCTGACCAGGATCCCGGCAATCGCGTTGATGGTGTAAAACAGGCCAACCCAGAAAGGTTGCGCACCGACTTCACGGCTGAGGAACAGGCTGAGCGTCGGAGCCTGTAATGCCCCAGCCACGCCCATCATAAAGGCCACCAGCATAAAAGCGGCATAGACGCCGTTCAGGCGTCGCCCCATTGTCATCAACCAGAGCATGCGCAAATCCTTATGAAGAAAGCGATTCAAAAGTGGGTGGAATAATAAACGAAAAAAGCCAGCAAAAACATTTTGCTGGCGGGTGATTAGCACCAATACTCAGTCACACATGATCGAGGCGAGTTAGCGAGAAGAGGTCGGTTTCGTAACATCCCACTGCATCAGATCCTCCAACATTTTCAGCCGCTGTTCTGCGCACCGGCGGGCCAGCCAGGACACTCCCTTTGTCGCTGAAAAATACTGCTGATAAAACTGACGTGCGGTAGACCTCTTCATAATTTACCTCCTCGCTTCATCGGGAAGAATTATTGGCTTAATATAGGGATTAATAAATTGCTGATTTTTTGTCAGGAGTTCCCCTTTTATGCCGTCCGGTCGTCTGCAACAACAATTTATCCGCCTTTGGCAGTGCTGTGAGGGGCAATCACAGGACACCACGCTAAACGAGCTGGCCGAACTGCTGAACTGTTCCCGCCGACATATGCGTACATTGCTCAACACCATGCAGCAGCAGGGCTGGCTGAACTGGGAAGCCGAAGCGGGGCGCGGCAAACGCTCGCATCTGACCTTCCTCTATACCGGGCTGGCGCTTCAGCAACAACGAGCAGAGGATCTGCTGGAGCAGGACAGAATCGATCAACTGGTGCAACTGGTTGGCGACAAGGCGGCTGTACGCCAGATGCTGGTGTCTCATCTTGGCCGCAGCTTTCGCCAGGGACGCCACATCCTGCGGGTGCTCTACTACCGTCCGATGAAAAATCTGTTGCCTGGTACGGCATTACGCCGCTCTGAAACGCACATGGCTCGCCAGATCTTCAGCGGGCTGACGCGCATAAATGAGGAAAACGGGGAACTGGAAGCGGATATTGCGCACCACTGGCAACAACTTACCCCACTCCACTGGCGCTTTTTTCTTCGTCCAGGCATCCATTTCCACCATGGCCGTGAACTGGAAATGAGCGATGTCATTGCCTCGCTTGAGCGTGCCCGCAAACTGCCGCTTTATTCCCACATTTTACATATTCACTCACCTACAGCCTGGACGCTGGATATTGAGTTATCCCAACCCGATAAATGGCTGCCCTGGCTGCTGGGCTATGTGCCATCCATGATCTTGCCGGCCGAATGGGGGTCTCTGAATAATTTCGCCAGCCTGCCGATTGGCACAGGGCCATACTCGGTATCACGCAACAATAATAACCAGTTGAAGATCCGGGCGTTCGATGACTATTTTGGCTACCGGGCGCTGATCGACGAAGTGAACGTCTGGGTGCTACCGGACATCAGCGAAGAACTCAGCGTTGGTCTGACAATAGAAGGCCCCACAACAGGGGAAAAAGCCGTAGAGAGCCGCCTTGAAGAGGGCTGCTACTATCTGCTGTTTGATGCCCGGACCCATCGCGGTGCAAACGTGGATGTTCGCCGATGGGTGAGCCACATTCTGGCTCCTGCAAACCTGATTTACCATGCCGAAGAGCAGTACCAGACTTACTGGTTCCCGGCCTATGGATTACTTCCCCGCTGGCATCATGCTCGCCCGATTAGCAGTGAAAAACCCGCTGGGCTGGAATCCATCACCCTCAGTTACTACCGCGAGCACGTCGAGCACCGCTTCATAGCCAGAATCATGAGCAAACTGCTGGCGGCTGAAGGCGTCAAGCTGGAGATCCAGGAAGTCGACTATGATGAATGGCATCGCGGTGACATCATCAGCGATATCTGGCTGAACAGCGCCAACTTCACCCTGCCGCTTGATTTCTCGCTGTTTTCGCATCTGTATGAAGTTCCGCTGATCCAGCACTGCATCGATCGCGACTGGCAGCAGGATGCCGCGCAGTGGCGCGCAGGCGAGATGAATCTGGCGTCCTGGTGTCAGCAGTTACTTGCCGGACAGGCAATTGTGCCACTCATTCACCACTGGCTGATGATCCAGGGCCAGCGAAGTATGCGTGGTTTGCGCATGAACACCCTGGGCTGGTTTGACTTCAAATCGGCCTGGTTTGCGCCACCAGAACCATAATACTTTCGTAATTTTCACCAAATCATTACAATACCGCCGTTCTCAACGGGGTGCTGCATCACTGCTGATGTGCGCTGAGATAATACCCGTCGAACCTGATCCGGATAACGCCGGCGAAGGGATTTGAGGCTGTCGCTCAAAATCCTTTGCCACTCAACTCTGAGGTGCAAAGTGTTAAAAAAAGTTCTTCCCCTGCTGGTGCTTTTCGCACTGCCTGCTGTCGCAAAACCCGTCCTGACGGTCTACACCTATGACTCTTTCTCTGCCGACTGGGGTCCTGGCCCGGTGGTCAAAAAAGCCTTCGAAGCGGACTGCAACTGCGAGCTGAAGTTCGTGGCGCTGGAAGATGGTGTCTCCTTGCTCAACCGTCTGCGGATGGAAGGAAAAAACAGCAAAGCCGATGTCGTCCTCGGCCTGGATAACAACCTGCTTGATGCCGCCTCACAAACCAAACTGTTTGCCAAAAGCGGCGTAGCAACCGATGCCGTCAGCGTTCCTGGCGGCTGGAAAAACGATACCTTCGTGCCTTTCGACTATGGCTATTTTGCGTTTGTGTATGACAAAAACAAACTGAAAAACCCACCGAAAAGCCTGAAAGAGCTGGTTGAAAGCGATCAAAAATGGCGCGTGATTTATGAAGATCCGCGTACCAGCACACCGGGGCTTGGTCTGCTGCTGTGGATGCAAAAAGTGTATGGCGATAAAGCACCGGAAGCCTGGCAGAAGCTGGCGGCCAAAACCGTCACCGTCACGAAAGGCTGGAGCGAAGCCTATGGTTTGTTCCTGAAAGGAGAAAGTGACCTGGTGCTGAGCTACACCACCTCCCCGGCCTATCACATTATTGCTGAGAAGAAAGACCACTACGCTGCCGCCAATTTTGCTGAAGGACACTACCTGCAGGTAGAAGTCGCTGCGCGTACCACCGCCAGCAAACAGCCTGAACTGGCCGAAAAGTTCCTGAAGTTTATGGTTTCTCCTGCGTTCCAGAATGCGATCCCAACGGGCAACTGGATGTATCCGGTGACCAATGTGACGCTGCCTGCCGGTTTTGATCAACTGACCAAACCGCAAACCTCACTGGAATTTACACCGCAGCAGGTTGCTGCGCAGCGTGCTGCATGGGTAAGTGAATGGCAACGCGCCGTCAGCCGTTAATCCCCGGCTGGTTAGTCCCTGGGCTGCTCGCCGCCATCCTGATGGTGGCGGTCAGCCTGGGTGCATTCCTTGCGTTGTGGTTAAACGCGCCAGAGCGCGATCTTGTCTCCCTCTGGCATGATAGCTATCTCTGGCATGTCATCCGTTTTTCCTTCTGGCAGGCTTTTCTCTCCGCATTGCTGTCCGTCGTTCCGGCGATCTTTCTGGCTCGCGCGCTCTACCGACGACATTTTCCTGGCCGACAGGCATTGTTGCGTCTGTGTGCCATGACGTTGATCCTTCCTGTGCTCGTCGCGGTGTTCGGTATTTTGAGTGTTTACGGGCGTCAGGGCTGGCTGGCCTCACTGTTCAGCCTTCTCGGACTGGAGTGGACCTTTTCGCCCTACGGTCTGAAAGGCATCCTGCTGGCACACATCTTTTTCAATATGCCGATGGCAACACGGCTCTTTTTGCAGGCGCTGGAAAATATCCCCGGTGAACAGCGCCAGCTCGCAGCACAGCTCGGAATGCGCGGCTGGCCGTTCTTTCGTTTTGTCGAATGGCCCTGGCTGCGGCGACAAATCCCCCCCGTCGCTGCACTTATTTTTATGCTCTGCTTTGCCAGTTTTGCGACAGTCCTCTCGCTCGGCGGCGGCCCCCAGGCAACCACCATTGAGCTGGCAATCTATCAGGCACTGAGCTACGACTACGATCCAGGACGGGCCGCATTGCTGGCCATGGTGCAAATGGTCTGTTGTCTGGGGCTGGTGCTACTGAGCCAGCGCTTAAGTAAAGCGATTCCTCCGGGCAGTAATCAAATAGCAGGCTGGCGCGATCCGCAGGATTGTCTGTACAGCCGCATTACCGATACCGCCTTGATTACGCTGGCATTATTGCTCCTGCTGCCGCCACTGATGGCGGTTGTTGCCGATGGTCTGAACCTGAACATGTTGTCCGTATTATGGCAACCTGTGCTCTGGCAAGCCCTGTGGACCTCTCTGCGCATTGCGCTGGCTGCCGGGGTGTTATGCGTAATACTGACCATGATGCTGTTATGGAGCAGCCGTGAGCTTTACGCCCGCCAGGCCAGCAAGGCCGGGCAGGCGCTTGAGTTGACGGGCATGTTGATTCTGGCGATGCCCGGTATTGTGCTGGCGACAGGCTTCTTTTTACTGTTCAACACCACCATTGGGCTGCCGGAAAGGGCTGATGGTATTGTGATTTTCACCAATGCGCTAATGGCTATCCCCTACGCGCTTAAAGTGCTGGAAAACCCCATGCGCGATGTGAACAGTCGTTACAGCGTGCTGTGCCAATCGCTGGGGATGCGCGGCTGGCGACGGTTAAAAGTCGTGGAACTGCGCGCGTTAAAACGCCCGCTGGCTCAGGCTCTGGCATTTGCCAGCGTCTTGTCGATTGGTGATTTTGGCGTGGTTGCGCTTTTTGGTAACGACGATTTCCGCACGTTACCCTTCTGGCTCTATCAGCAAATTGGCTCTTACCGCAGCCAGGATGGCGCCGTAACGGCATTGCTGCTGCTCTTACTGTGCTTCGCCTTATTTACCGTTATCGAAAAACTTCCGGGGCGTGATGTTAAAACTGATTGATGTGACCTGGCTTTACCAGCATCTGCCGATGCGTTTTACGCTGTCCGTTCAGCAGGGTGAAATGATTGCTGTCCTCGGCCCGAGTGGTGCGGGGAAAAGCACCTTGCTGAACCTGATAGCCGGTTTCCTCCCGCCTGCCAGCGGCACAATTATGATTGAAGGCCGGGAACATACTCGCACGCCGCCCGCCAGGCGTCCGGTATCAATGCTGTTTCAGGAAAACAACCTGTTTACCCACCTGACAGTCCGGCAAAACATCGCGCTGGGAATGGATCCAGGGCTGAAACTCAACGCCGCGCAACAGCAGAAACTGGATATCATCGCAGCGCAAATGGGGATCACCGCATTTATTGACCGTCTGCCTGGCGCGCTTTCAGGCGGACAACGTCAGCGCGTGGCACTGGCACGATGTCTGGTTCGCGAGCAGCCAGTATTACTGCTCGACGAGCCATTTTCCGCTCTCGATCCTGCTCTGCGCCAGGAGATGCTTTCTCTGGTAAAAGAGGTCTGCCAGCGCCAGCAACTCACCATGCTGATGGTTTCCCACAGCATTGAAGATGCCGCCCGGATTGCGCCTCGTTCGGTAGTCATTGCGGATGGACGTATTGCCTGGGATGGTGAGACGGAGGCACTGCTAAGCGGCACCGCGGATGCATCTTCCCTGTTGGGGATCCGCGCGAACTGATGCCCTCAAAGCAGAACAGAGGGCTCGTCAGTTATCGGCTTACCACTTTCAATAAAATCGCAGAATAGACCGGCATCAACGGGTGACGAATAAGCGCCACCAGTGCGACCACTGCAATACCCAACATTAGCGGTGCAAGCCAGAGTAAACGTGAGCGAGGCAGAAAATGCGTCAGGCGATCCACTGCCGCTTTATCACTGCGCCACAGTCGCCAGCACAACCATACCGCCAGCCACAGCAGCACTACCGTCGCCAGCAACAGCCATTTAAAATGGCCGCTTTGCATATCGGCAGGAATATCAATGGCGGCCCCGGCCAGAATCCCCGGCAAGAAATAGAAAGGCGGCCAGAACACACAGCCAATGATGTTGGGCAGGATAAATTTCGATACGGGAAGATCCAGCATCCCGGCGACCATCGGCACTAACGGGCGTGTTGGCCCCACAAACCGACCGACCAGAATGGTGAACATGCTGTGCTGATGAAGAGCGTGCTCGGTTTTATCCAGCAGCGCTTTATTCTTTTTCATGAATGACCAGCGGTGCAGCGGTCTCTTAAAACGCCAGCCCAGCCAGAAAGAGATCCAGTCCCCCAGCAAACAACCGATAATACCGGCCAGCCACGCCTGCCAGAAATTTACCTCGCCGCTACCAATAAGCGCGCCGAGGCCCGCCATCATAACCGTGCCGGGTAGAATCAGCCCAACCAGCGCCAGCGACTCAAGAAACGCCACCAGCGCAACCGCGATCAGCGAATACATAACGGACTGAGTAATAAAATGTTCCAGCAATACCTGCATAACTATTCCGGTCAGAAAACGAAGCAGGGATTCTGCAAAGAGGTCCCTGGCACGTCAAGACAACAATTGTCTAAATAGTTTACTGGCTGTGATGAAACTTCACCTGCGTGTTTATCTTTTTTTACTTTTCATTCACATCCTGCACGGAATTCACTGGGGCTCGCACCGGTACATTTCTTAAAAACACGCGAGAAATAAAGCTGATCCTCAAAGCCCACATTTCGTCCTACGGTTGCGATAGGCATTCGGGTCGTACTGAGCAACAGTTTCGCCTGGCTGATACGTTGATCTTCACGCCAGCTCAACACACTGACTCCCAGTTGCTGACGAAACAAATGTGACAAACGTGACGGTGACAGGCAGACGTGCTGGGCAACGCTGGCGATATCGAACTGACTATCTGCCAGATGGTCACTGATGTACTGACAGGCATCGCGGACCCGGTTATCCAGCGGTGGATTGAGCGATTCGTTGATGGCCTCCATACGCCGCAGTAGCACCTGTTCCAGCAGATTAATCGCCAGCAGTTCTGCATAACGTCCCCCTGCCTGCCCGGCCTCGATAATCTGGGCGAATAATTCCCGGAACTGAGTCAGATGAGCTTCATCAGGACGATAGAAACCCGTATGGGCAAAAATAGCGGGCCAGGAGAGCCACTCCTGCCAGTAGGCGCGGGGGCGGAAATAGACCCACTGGTGATACCACTCTTTAGCATCCGGATGACGCCCGTAATGGTGAATTTCACCCGGCGGGAACAGCAACATATCGCCAGGACGGCAGACAAACTGCTGGTCATTATTTTTGATCACCCCTTCACCACGCACAGTCAGGTTCAAAATAAACCCTTTCATTCCCAGCGGTCGATCAACGAAAAAATCGAGATAGCCTTCCGATTCAATCGGGGTCAGCCCCGCGACCAGATGGGCATTAAATGAGTAGCCCGGCAGTAAGGGGTCATTTTGCGTTTCGGCCATATTTCAGTTCTCCCGGCAGTCCCGAAGGAAACCAATTGTCCATATCTAAAAAAGCAGTATAAAAACGGGCCTCTGAAAGCACTAAAAAGTATCACTTCGCTTTTAGGTCCGCCTTAACTCAGCCCTTCCCCCTGATTTATCCGTTGATGAGCGCGGATCAGCAGTAACAAAAGTGTCTATAACTGCGGCAGAAATGTCCACATTGAATATTTGCACGGCGTCACACTTTCAACCGCAACAGCACGTTAGTCCATAAGATTAGCGGATCCTGCCTGACGATTTTCGCCCCCAGTCTCTAATGTTCTTTCATACCTGTTTTTTGATGGAGCAACACCATGGCAATTGCGATTGGCCTCGATTTTGGCAGCGACTCAGTTCGCGCCCTGGCAGTGGAGTGTACAACTGGCCAGGAAATAGCAACCAGCGTTGAGTGGTATCCGCGCTGGCAGGAAGGGCGCTACTGCGATGCGCCAAACAACCAGTTCCGTCATCACCCGCGTGATTACATTGAGTCGATGGAAGCAGCAATTAAGACCGTACTGGCGGAATTGAATGAAGCTCAGCGTGCGCAAATCGTCGGGATTGGCGTCGACAGTACTGGCTCAACACCCGCCCCTGTTGATGCTGAGGGCCGGGTTCTGGCCCTTCGCCCTGAATTTGCCGATAACCCGAACGCCATGTTCGTATTGTGGAAAGACCATACCGCCGTCGAAGAAGCAGAAGCCATCACCCGTTTGTGCCATCAGCCAGGCAAAACTGATTATTCCCGCTATATCGGGGGAATTTATTCCAGTGAGTGGTTCTGGGCGAAAATTTTACATGTCACGCGCGCCGACAGGGCCGTTGCACAGGCCGCAGTCTCGTGGATTGAACTCTGCGACTGGGTTCCGGCACTCCTTTCCGGCACAACGCGTCCGCAGGACATCCGCCGTGGTCGTTGCAGCGCCGGGCATAAATCGCTGTGGCATGAGAGCTGGGGTGGGCTGCCACCCGCTGCGTTCTTTGATGAACTCGATCCGATCATCAATAAAAATCTCACGTATCCCCTGTTTACGGATACATACACCGCAGACATGCCTGTTGGCACACTGTGTGACGAGTGGGCCAAACGCCTGGGCTTGCCGAAAAATGTGACGATTTCAGGTGGCGCATTTGACTGCCATATGGGCGCAGTCGGCGCAGGTGCACAGCCAAATACGCTGGTCAAAGTCATTGGGACGTCAACCTGCGACATCCTGACGGCCGATAAAGCGAGCGTGGGTGGCCGCGCAGTGAAAGGCATTTGCGGCCAGGTGGACGGGAGTGTCGTTCCTGACTTTATCGGACTGGAGGCAGGTCAATCAGCATTTGGTGATATCTACGCCTGGTTTGGTCGCGTATTAGGCTGGCCGCTTGATCAGCTGGCCGCAGCACATCCTGAGCTGAAGGCACAAATCGCCGCCAGTAAAAAACAGTTACTGCCGCAACTCACCGATGCCTGGGCACAAAATCCATCACTTGATCACCTCCCGGTCGTGCTCGACTGGTTTAACGGTCGCCGGACGCCGTTTGCCAACCAGCGTCTGAAAGGGGTGATTACCGATCTCAACCTGGCCACCGATGCTCCGGCTCTGTTTGGTGGCCTGATTGCCGCCACTGCTTTTGGCGCACGCGCCATTATGGAGTGCTTCACCGAACAAGGGATCGACGTTAACAACGTGCTGGCACTGGGCGGGATCGCCCGTAAAAACCCGGTGATCATGCAGGCCTGCTGCGACGTTCTTAACCGTCCGCTACAAATTGTGGCCTCCGATCAGTGCTGTGCACTGGGGGCCGCTATTTTCGCTGCGGTAGCCGCAGGTGTTCATGCAGACATTCCGACAGCGCAGAAACAGATGGCAAGCGCCGTTGAAAATACGCTTCAGCCACGCGCCGAGCAGGCTCAACGCTTTGAACAACTTTATCAGCGCTACCAGCAATGGTCGAAAAGCGCCGAACTTCACTATCTCCCTGTCGCCGCCCCGGCCAAACACACCGCGGACACTACGGCAACCCTGACACATTAAGGACACAATAATGACCATTTTTAATAATTATGAAGTGTGGTTTGTCATTGGCAGCCAGCACCTGTACGGGCCGGAAGCACTGCGTCAGGTGACACAACATGCAGAGCATGTCGTGAATGCACTGAATGCAGAAGCAAAACTGCCGTGCAAACTCGTGTTAAAGCCACTGGGAACATCTCCCGATGAGATCACCCATATTTGCCGCGATGCAAACTACGATGACAAATGCGCAGGCATGGTGGTGTGGCTGCACACCTTCTCTCCGGCCAAAATGTGGATCAACGGCCTGACCATCCTTAATAAACCACTGCTGCAATTCCATACCCAGTTCAACGCTTCCCTTCCGTGGGACAGCATTGATATGGACTTTATGAACCTGAACCAGACTGCGCACGGCGGCCGCGAGTTCGGTTTCATCGGCGCACGTATGCGCCAGCAGCATGGTGTGGTGACTGGTCACTGGCAGGATCAACATGCGCAACAGCGCATCGGCTCCTGGATGCGCCAGGCGGTCTCCAGACAGGATACCCGCCACCTGAAAGTGGTGCGTTTTGGCGACAACATGCGTGAAGTTGCAGTGACCGACGGCGACAAAGTCGCCGCGCAGATCAAGTTCGGCTTCTCCGTGAATACCTGGGCGGTGGGCGATCTGGTACAGGTCGTGAACGAGATTACTGACGGGGAAGTCAGCGCGCTGGTCGATGAATACGAAAGTAGCTATCGCCTGACCGCAGCCGCGCAGATACACGGTGACAAACGTCAAAACGTACTGGATGCGGCACGCATCGAACTGGGGATGAAGCGTTTCCTGGAACAGGGCGGCTTCCATGCCTTTACCACCACGTTTGAAGATCTCCATGGCCTGAAACAACTTCCAGGCCTTGCAGTACAACGTCTGATGCAGCAGGGCTATGGCTTTGCTGGCGAAGGCGACTGGAAAACCGCCGCCCTGCTTCGCATCATGAAGGTGATGTCAACCGGTCTGCAGGGCGGCACTTCCTTTATGGAGGATTACACCTACCACTTCGAGAACGGCAATGATCTGGTGCTCGGCTCGCATATGCTGGAAGTGTGTCCTTCTATCGCGGTCGAAGATAAGCCGATCCTCGATGTTCAGCACCTCGGCATCGGAGGCAAAGCCGATCCGGCACGCCTGATCTTCAACACCCGTACCGGACCGGCGATCAACGCCAGCCTGATCGATCTGGGCGATCGCTTCCGCCTTCTGGTGAACTGCGTCGATGCTGTCGAAACCCCGCACGCACTGCCGAAACTGCCGGTCGCTAACGCACTATGGAAAGCACAGCCTGATCTACCAACAGCTTCCGAAGCCTGGATTGTGGCCGGTGGCGCACACCACACCGTCTTCAGCCACGCGCTGGATCTGAACGATATGCGTCAGTTTGCAGAACTCCACGATATTGAGCTGACGGTGATCGATAACGATACCCGTCTGCCGGCATTCAAAGATGCACTGCGCTGGAACGAAGTCTATTTCGGTTCAAAACGTTAACAGGGGAACCTTTGGCCTGCCGCAGGGTGGGCCTCTTTTCCTGGAGGATTGCATGTTAGAAGATCTTAAACGTCAGGTGCTTGAAGCCAACCTGGCGCTGCCGAGGCATAACCTCGTGACGCTGACCTGGGGCAACGTCAGCGCAGTCGACCGTGACAAAGGGGTATTCATTATCAAGCCTTCTGGCGTCGATTACAGCGCGATGACGGCGGAAGATATGGTGGTGGTCAGCATCGCGACCGGTGACGTTGTGGAAGGGAAGAAAAAACCCTCTTCCGATACCCCGACCCACCGTCTGTTGTACCAGTCATTCCCGTCCATTGGCGGTATTGTGCATACCCATTCTCGCCATGCGACCATCTGGGCTCAGGCCGGACAATCTATCCCGGCGACGGGCACAACGCATGCAGACTATTTTTATGGCACGATCCCCTGCACGCGGAAAATGACCGATGCGGAAATCAACGGCGAGTACGAATGGGAAACAGGCAATGTGATCGTTGAAACCTTTGAAAAACAGGGTATCGACGCCGCACAAATGCCAGGCGTGCTGGTGCACTCTCACGGCCCGTTCGCATGGGGAAAAGATGCGGAAGATGCAGTGCATAATGCCATCGTGCTGGAGGAAGTGGCCTATATGGGGATTTTCTGCCGCCAGCTCTCACCGCAACTGCCGGATATGCAACAAACGTTGCTGGATAAACATTACCTGCGTAAACACGGCGCAAAAGCCTATTACGGGCAGTAATAATCTCCCCCCTTCGGGACGAGTGATTATCCGGCAAATCACACCTGTATAAAACCACAGCATAACCCCCTCAACCAGGCTATACTCACGCCTGGTTTTATTTCAGGGGATAACGGCGTGACGCAGGCACAAGCTGGCTTTTTACTGACCCGTCACTGGCGGGACACTCCGCAGGGGACAGAAGTCGAGTTCTGGCTGGCAACAGATAATGGCCCGCTAAACGTGACGCTACCGCCGCAGGAATCTGTCGCCTTTATCCCCGAGTCTGATGTCGAAAAAGCCAAACACATGTTGCGGGGCGAAAACGGCTGGCGCATCACCCCACTGGCGCTGAAAGACTTCCATCGTCAACCTGTTTACGGCCTTTATTGTCGCGCCCATCGCCAGTTAATGCGCTATGAAAAGCTGCTGCGGGAAACGGGTATCACCTTATACGAAGCCGATATTCGTCCCCCCGAACGTTTCCTGATGGAACGGTTTATTACCGCACCAGTCTGGGTTGATGGAACACCGCAAGGCAAACGCCTGGTTAATGCCCGCCTTAAACCGAACCCGGACTATCGTCCGCCACTGAAGTGGGTCTCGCTGGATATCGAAACCACACGCCATGGCGAGCTGTACTGCATCGGCCTGGAAGGATGCGGGCAACGGGTTGTGTATATGCTCGGACCGCCCAATGGCGACGCCGCTGCGCTCGATTTCCAGCTTGAGTATGTGAATAGCCGTCCGCAACTGCTGGAGAAGCTTAACCACTGGTTTGTTGAGCATGATCCTGATGTGATCATCGGCTGGAACCTCGTCCAGTTTGACCTGCGTGTTCTGCAAAAACATGCCGAACGCTACCGTATTCCCCTGATGCTGGGGCGCGACAACACCGAAATTGAATGGCGTGAACACGGCTTTAAAAACGGCGTATTTTTCGCACAGGCCAATGGCCGTTTGTTTATCGACGGCATCGAAGCCCTGAAGTCGGCCTTCTGGAGTTTCTCGTCATTCTCTCTTGAGACCGTCTCCCAGGAACTGCTCGGCGAAGGGAAATCTATCGATAATCCCTGGGACAGAATGGATGAGATTGACCGGCGTTTTAACGAAGATAAACCCGCCCTGGCGACCTATAATCTGAAAGATTGCGAGCTGGTTACGCGGATTTTTCACAAAACAGAGATCATGCCCTTCCTGCTGGAACGCGCAACCGTCAATGGACTGGCGGTGGACAGGCACGGAGGATCTGTCGCCGCATTCGGCCACCTGTATCTGCCGCGAATGCATCGGGCTGGGTACGTTGCCCCCAACCTCGGTGAAATCCCTCCGCAGGCAAGCCCCGGCGGTTATGTCATGGATTCCCGCCCCGGCCTGTACGACTCTGTCCTGGTGCTGGATTACAAAAGCCTTTACCCGTCGATTATTCGCACCTTCCTTATCGATCCGGTTGGTTTGATAGAAGGCATGGCGCAACCGGATGATGCACACAGCACAACGGGCTTTCTTGGCGCATGGTTTTCCCGTGAAAAACACTGCCTGCCAGACATCGTCAGCCAAATCTGGCACGGGCGTGATGAGGCCAAACGTCACGGCAGTCAACCGCTGTCGCAGGCGCTAAAAATTATCATGAATGCCTTTTACGGCGTGCTCGGAACCAGCGCGTGCCGGTTCTTCGATCCGCGCCTCGCCTCGTCAATCACCATGCGCGGGCATGAGATCATGCGCCAGACCAAAGCACTGATTGAGTCTCAGGGCTATGACGTCATTTACGGTGATACCGACTCAACCTTCGTCTGGCTAAAACGTGTGCACAATGAAGACGACGCCTCACGAATTGGCAAAAAACTGGTCGCTTTCGTCAATAGCTGGTGGCAAAACCATCTACAAAAAGAGCGATTAACCAGCGCATTAGAACTGGAGTTTGAAACCCATTTCAGCCGCTTTTTGATGCCGACCATTCGGGGAACCGATCAGGGTAGCAAGAAGCGTTACGCCGGGTTAATTCAGGAGGGTGAGGACCAGCGCATGGTGTTTAAAGGGCTGGAAACGGTGCGAACAGACTGGACGCCGCTGGCGCAGCAGTTCCAGCAAACGCTCTATCGGCGGATCTTTCGCAACGAGCCCTATCAGGATTATGTGCGTGAGACGATTGCCCGCCTGATGGCCGGTGAGCTGGATGATCAACTGGTGTACCGCAAACGCCTGCGCCGCCCACTGGCGGAATACCAGCGAAATGTCCCCCCGCACGTCCGTGCTGCACGTCTGGCTGATGAAGAAAACATTCGCCGTGGGCGTGCGCCACAGTATCAAAACCGTGGAACCATCAAGTACATATGGACCACCAGCGGCCCGGAACCGGTAGATTATCAACAATCGCCGCTTGACTACGAACACTACCTGACGCGCCAGCTGCAACCCGTCGCTGACGGAATTTTGCCCTTCATCGACGATGATTTTGCTACACTAGTGACAGGGCAACTTGGCTTATTTTGACGCGTGACGAAATCGCTGCCATCCAGTACCATAGCGCCCTTTCCATTCCCGGACCCATTTTTCGATACCGTCATTTATGACGGTGGTTGAACTATTGCCTGCAATTAAAGATTAGAGCCGAACAAATATGCCTTTTACACTTGGTCAACGCTGGATCAGCGATACAGAAAGCGAACTTGGATTGGGAACTGTGGTAGCGCTGGATGCGCGTATGGTGACACTCATGTTCCCCGCAACCGGTGAAAACCGTCTGTACGCACGCAATGACTCCCCGGTTACCCGCGTGATGTTCAACCCGGGCGACACCGTTTCCAGCCATGAAGGCTGGCAGCTGAAGATTGAAGACGTAAAAGAAGAGAATGGATTGCTCGCTTACATTGGCACACGTCTCGATACCGACGAGACTGATGTCATCCTGCGTGAAGTGCTGCTCGACAGCAAACTGGTTTTCAGCAAGCCGCAGGACCGCCTGTTTGCCGGTCAGATTGACCGCATGGACCGTTTTTCTCTGCGCTATCGCGCACGTAAGTATCAAAGTGAACAGTACCGCATGCCGTGGAGTGGCCTGCGCGGTCAGCGCACCAGCCTGATCCCACATCAGCTTAATATTGCCCATGATGTAGGCCGTCGCCACGCGCCACGCGTGCTGCTGGCAGACGAAGTTGGCCTGGGTAAAACCATTGAAGCCGGCATGATCCTGCATCAACAACTGCTCTCGGGCGCTGCCGAGCGCGTTCTGATTGTGGTTCCTGAAACGCTGCAACATCAGTGGCTGGTCGAAATGCTGCGCCGCTTTAATCTGCGTTTCTCGCTGTTCGATGACGAACGCTACGCTGAAGCCCAGCACGATGCGGACAACCCGTTCGAAACGGAGCAATTAGTGATCTGCTCGCTGGATTTCGTGCGCCGCAGCAAGCAGCGCCTGGAACACCTGTGCGATGCCGAATGGGATCTGATGGTCGTCGATGAAGCACACCATCTGGTCTGGAGTGAAGACGCCCCAAGCCGTGAATACATGGCCATTGAACAATTGGCTGAGCGCGTGCCTGGCGTTCTGCTGCTGACGGCAACCCCAGAACAGCTGGGCCTGGAGAGCCACTTTGCCCGTCTGCGCCTTCTTGATCCAAATCGTTTCCACGATTTTGAGCAGTTTGTTGAAGAGCAGAAAAACTATCGCCCGGTGGCTGACGCAGTCACGCTACTGCTGGCGGGTAAAAACTTATCGAATGATGAACTCAATACACTGAGCGATCTGATTGGTGAGCAGGACATCGAGCCGCTGTTACAGGCAGCAAACAGCGACAGTGACGACGCGGAATCCGCTCGTCAGGAACTGATCGCCATGCTGATGGACCGCCACGGAACCAGCCGCGTGCTATTCCGTAACACCCGTAACGGTGTTAAAGGCTTCCCGAAACGCGAACTGCATACCATCAAGCTTCCATTGCCGACCCAGTATCAAACGGCGATTAAAGTCTCCGGCATTATGGGTGCGCGTAAAACAGCGGAAGAACGTGCGCGCGATATGCTTTATCCGGAACAGATTTACCAGGAGTTCGAGGGCGATACTGGCACATGGTGGAACTTCGACCCGCGCGTTGAATGGCTGATGGGCTATCTGACTGCCCACCGCTCACAGAAAGTGCTGGTGATCTGCGCCAAAGCGGCAACCGCCCTGCAACTGGAGCAAGTGTTGCGCGAGCGCGAAGGTATTCGTGCAGCAGTGTTCCACGAAGGCATGTCTATTGTTGAGCGAGACCGTGCGGCAGCCTGGTTCGGTGAAGAAGACAGTGGTGCACAGGTTCTGCTGTGCTCTGAAATCGGTTCTGAAGGGCGTAACTTCCAGTTTGCCAGCAATCTGGTGATGTTCGATTTGCCGTTTAACCCGGACCTGCTGGAGCAACGTATTGGCCGTCTGGACCGTATTGGTCAGGCACACGATATTCAAATTCACGTCCCTTATCTGGAAAAAACAGCGCAGTCCGTTTTGGTACGCTGGTTCCACGAAGGGCTGGATGCATTTGAACATACCTGCCCGACAGGTCGCACCATTTACGATCAAGTGCATAGCGATCTGATCGGTTATCTGGCCGCCCCAGAAAATACTGACGGTTTCGATGAGTTGATCAAATCCTGCCGCGAGAAACACGACGCGCTGAAAGTTCAACTGGAAAAGGGGCGTGACCGCCTGCTGGAGATCCACTCCAATGGTGGAGAGAAAGCCCAGGCGCTGGCAGAAAGTATCGAAGAACAAGATGATGACACCAGCCTGATCAGTTTCTCTATGAACCTGTTTGATATCGTTGGCATCAATCAGGACGACCGTGGCGAGAACATGATTGTCCTGACACCATCCGATCACATGCTTGTGCCTGATTTCCCAGGCCTGCCGGAAGATGGCTGCACCATCACCTTCGAACGTGACGTGGCGCTGTCCAGGGAAGATGCACAGTTCATTACCTGGGAACATCCGCTGATCCGCAATGGACTGGATCTGATTTTGTCAGGTGATACTGGCAGCAGCACCATTTCACTGCTGAAGAACAAAGCCTTGCCGGTAGGTACGTTGCTGGTGGAGCTTATCTACGTTGTTGAAGCGCAAGCGCCAAAACAGTTACAGCTAACCCGCTTCCTGCCGCCAACGCCTGTGCGCCTGCTACTGGATAAAAACGGTACAAACCTGGCTGCGCAGGTCGAGTTCGAAAGCTTTAACCGTCAGCTCAGTGCGGTCAACCGCCACACGGGCAGCAAGCTGGTGAATGCGGTACAGCAAGATGTCCACGCGATTCTGCAACTGGGTGAGTCTCAGGCTGAAAGCGCGGCCAGAGCGTTGATTGACACGGCACGAAGCGAGGCGGATGAGAAGCTGTCTGCCGAGTTATCTCGTCTGGAAGCCCTGAAAGCAGTGAACCCGAACATTCGTGATGACGAACTTGCTGCTATTGAAAGCAATCGCCAGCAGGTTCTGGAAAGCCTGGATCAGGCTGGCTGGCGTCTGGATGCACTGCGTCTTATCGTCGTGACACACCAGTAAGCGGAGCACAAGATGGTAATGGAGCCCTACAATCCCCCGATGGAGCCCTGGCTGGTCATCCTGTATCAGGATGAACACATTATGGTGGTCAACAAGCCGAGTGGCCTGTTATCCGTCCCTGGGCGTCTTGAAGAGCACAAAGACAGCGTGATGACGCGCATTCAGCGCGATCATCCGCAGGCTGAGTCTGTCCATCGCCTTGATATGGCAACCAGCGGCGTGATTGTGGTGGCTCTGAATAAAGAGGCTGAGCGTGAACTCAAGCGGCAGTTTCGCGAACGTGAGCCGAAAAAACAGTATGTGGCGCGCGTCTGGGGTCACCCGGAAAAAGCAGAAGATCTGGTAGATTTACCGCTGATTTGCGACTGGCCGAACAGGCCAAAGCAAAAGGTCTGCTACGAAACCGGCAAAGCAGCGCAAACCGAGTATGAAGTGCTGGAGTACGCGCCCGACAATACTGCGCGCGTACTGCTTAAACCGATTACCGGGCGCTCGCATCAGCTTCGTGTCCATATGCTTGCCATCGGCCATCCGATTCTGGGAGACCGATTCTACGCGCCACCAGAAGCGCTGGCATTAGCGCCGCGGTTACAACTGCATGCGCAAATGCTGACCATTACCCATCCGATTTTCGGTAATGCGATGACGTTTAAAGCTCCGGTGGATTTCTAAAATATAACTGAGTTGTATATATTAAGATAAACAAAATTCACAAATTAATAAAAACTAAACCGCCAGAAATCGGATAAAAATATAATCCCCCCTTATTTTTGTAAGGGGCTGATTAATGAAATGGGAAAAAAAACTGCTTGCCAGTTTTATCTCTTTTGCGCTTTGTGATGCTAACGCAAGTGTGATGCGTGAAGACGTTTCCGTGCAGGATTACAGAGATTTTGCTGAAAACAAAGGGAAGTACAGCCCTGGCACGACAGGGATCGTGGTGTATAAAACGGATGGAACTGTTGCAGGGACACTCGATTTTCCAGTGCCTGATTTTAGCGTATCAGATAGTCTGGGTATCGCGACGCTGGTCGGCCCATCTTATATCACCAGCGTAAAGCATAATGGGGGTTATACTTCTGTTGATTTCGGGAACAATGCAAAATTCAAGACGAAATATGTCCTGATTAACCGTAATAATCACCCTGTCGTTCCTGAATATAATATAGACTTTCACGTACCACGACTTAATAAAGTGGTGACAGAAAGCGCTCCGACGCCAATTCTTAAAGACAGCAGTGCTTTAAAAGAGAAATCACGTTATACATGGTATACGCGAGTCGGTTCTGGCACACAGAAGCAGGTTGTTCCAGGGACAAATAATGTCACAACATTAACGGGTGCCTATAACTGGGTTACTGGTGGTATGTTTACAAACCCGGTATTCGAAAATGCTTACCGGTTACGTTGGGTAAACTACGGTCCGCCTAATCCACAAGCACTCCCTTTTAGTTCAGCGGTGCAATCAGGAGACAGTGGAAGCCCTGTTTTCGTTTACGACAATCAGGATAAAATATGGAAACTGATTGGAGTATCTCCATGGATAAGTGGTAGTACCCCTTATTCCGTCAATAGTTACAATCTTTATTTCCGTAACGATTTTTATCAGAGTGTATTAGCTAAAAACACCGATCCCGATGTAACGGACAGCGCTGAGAACGGCAGCATAATATGGCGCAGTAATAATATTTCTCAAGGTGCCGCAAACTGGCAATGGCATGGAGTTGCGAACAAAGAATTACCTTCCCAGTCAACAAATGCTGAGCTAGATGCCACCAAAGATCTCCGTTTTAATGGTGACGGGGGGACAATCGTTCTTGAGCAATCCGTCAATCATGGTGCGGCTAAGCTCCAGTTTTCAAATGACTACATCGTCAAACCTGCTGAAGGACAAAACTATACCTGGGTCGGTGGTGGTGTAGAAGTCGATGCGGATAAAACCGTCAACTGGCAGGTTAATGGTCTGGCTGGCGATACACTTCATAAAATCGGCGCGGGTACACTTTATGTTAACGCAGAAGGTATCAACGGCGGTGCGCTAAATGTCGGTGATGGTACTGTTGTATTAGCACAACGTGTCGATGAGAAGGGTCAACGTCAGGCCTTTTCAACTATCACGCTGGTAAGTGGCCGCCCTACCGTACAACTGGCGGGCGAAGGTCAAATCACGGCTGATAACGTCCAGTTTGGCTTCCGTGGCGGTAATATTGATCTCAATGGTTACGATATGACCTTTGACGAAATCAAACACAACGATAACGGTGCTACCCTTCTCAACAATAATAACCAGCAACGCTCTACGCTCACGCTCTCTTCTGACAAAGACCGGTTGTTTATTGGTGAAATCGGTGCTGCTGAGAGCCAGAGGAATCTTGATATTGTCGTATCCACTGAGGAAAGCAAAACGCGAACGCTGGCGGGTAATGTCGCAGTCAATACGTTGTCCCTCACTAACGGCAATCTGATCCTGCGCGGGCGTCCAACCCCGCATGCTAATAATATCGTGTTTAGCAACGACTGGATTGATAGCACCTTTGCTGTCACGACCACAACCGTTAGCAGTAATACGTCCCTGATGGTGGGTGAGCATGGCGCCTTGAGCAGCAATGTGAATATAAGCGACAACGCAGAACTGATACTGCAAAGCCGGAGTAAATTCAGCGGTTCAGCCTTACTTGCCGAAAATGCCACATTGCGCGTTATTCAAGACAGTTCACTGGATCAAAGCACCGATGGCTTTAATGACGTTGAAATTACCGCTGACATCGGCGGAGACGGCAAACTGGTGAAAGAGGGAAACGGAATCCTGTGGTTCACGGGTAATGGCGATTGGACGGGAGGTACAACAATCAATGCAGGGCAACTGGCACTAAATGGTCGTCTCTCCTCTTCACTCACGATGGGCAGTGGGACACTGTTAAGTGGCTCTGGAACCACGGCCGATATCACGCTTGGCAACAACGCGGTGATTTATCCCGGCTGGCAGCGCGAAACACCCGAAATCTTACTGAAAGCTAGCGTGTTCGAACCAGAAACCCTGAACATTAACGGTACGCTGACCACTGGCAGCAATAGTCAGGCGGTTCTGCGCACACAGCTCGGTACAGCCAGCAGCCTTTCCGACCGTCTGGTGATCAATGGCGATATCAGCGGAAATGAACCGCTGTGGCTCAATCTCTCACTTTCGGGAGAAACCCTGAATACCGATACCAACAACAATGGTAAAGCCGATGCGCAAGAAGGTGTCTCGCTGGTGCAGGTAAACGGCAGTGTCAGTAAGGAAAGCGTTAAGCTCAGCGGTGGTTATGTTGCGATGGGGGCATGGCGCTATTCACTTTATGCCTTCGCACCAGGGAAAAGCGATGCAGGTGATAATCTCACCTCCGGCAAGCGATATTGGGACTACCGTCTGCAAAACGATCTTCTTTTTGAAGGGGAAAACACCATCCCAGCCGAAGAGGTCGTTGACGAGCCAGACACACCAGCTGACGATGAACTGCCTGATGTAACACCGCCGGAGGATCTCCCTTCAGATCCAGAACAGCCCGCAGACAACGTTCGTCGTGCCGTTATCCCACAAGTACCGTCCTATCTGTCACTGCCGACGGCGCTACTGAACTACAACAATTCCCTGCGAAGCACACTTCACCAGCAAGCTATGCGGTCGGAGAAAGAAAATCTGGGCATCTTTATGGAATACTTCCATCAGGATGATCGCTATAACAGCAACCTGAGCTTCAGCCAGTTTGGTTACGATTTCGATCAAAAGGCAAACGGCTTCCTGTTTGGTGGGCGTGCAGCACACTGGCAAAGTCCTGATGAGTCACAGCACCTGTCCCTTAACGTCGCATGGTCAACGGCTGAGATTAGCGTCACACCACATGCGCAGGATGGAGAAAGCCAAGGGGATTACACGGCACATACATTGAGCACACTGACCGAATGGCGTCATGCTTCCGGCTGGTTCGGTGAACTACTGCCGGACGTATCTAAATACAGTGGTGATATCAGCACCACGCTGCGCGGTGAAAGTATTGCTAAAGTGAAAGCGAAAGGTCTGACCGCCGATCTGAACGTGGGGAAAGATCTCACCTTTGGCAAACATGTTGTCACTCCAGCGATAGGGGTGGGAGTACAGTACCTTGATATTGATGATATCGACGACGTTGATAATACGCACACGTCTTACGACAGTATCGTCCGTCCGCTCTATCACGCCGGTCTTGGTTATCGCTATCATCTTACTGATGCGCTGGAGTTCACAGCCGGTTCACAGGTGAACTGGGATGAAAATAATAATCCTGGCGTGACGATCTCCGGGAACAATGCGGATCAAAGCGCCGACTTTAGCGCCGCCACCCCAGGTAGCTATGCCAGTTTCAATCTGGGGATAAATGGAAAAGCTGCTGAAAACATTACGCTCTTTGCTAACGGTGGCTACCAAACCCGCCTGGGCGAGGCAGGTATTGACGGCTGGCAATTCAATACGGGTGTGAACGTGTCGTTCCGCTAAATCACAAAAACAAAGGGCCGCTTACGCGGCCCTGCTTATCTAAAACCTTTCTGCTCTTTTATCAGCTCGTAGGCTTTCTGAATTTCCTGAGCTTTCTGCTTCGCCATTTCCATCATCTCTGGCGGCAAGCCTTTCGCCACCAGTTTGTCCGGATGGTGCTCGCTCATCAGCTTACGGTAGGCTCGTTTGATCGTCGTTGCCTCGTCTGTTGGCTTCACGCCCAGCACATTGCAGGCATCTTCCAGCGTTGGGCCACGCTGCGCCTGCTGCCAGCCACCACCAGAAGACTGCTGTTGCTGATACCCGCCACCAAACTGCGCGCCCCCCTGCATCATGCGCAGGAACTGATCGAACTGCATTCGGGAGATACCCAGCTCTTCAGCGATCACATATAAAACATCACGCTCATTAGGGTGCAGGGAGCCATCAGCGAATGCCGCCTGGATTTGGATCTCCAGAAACATCCGAATTAAATCAAAACGGCCAAAGCAGATGCTGCGGAACTGACGCATTTTTTCACGCAGTGGATAATTGTCCGCTTTACCAATGCGAAACGCATTTTGCGCCGCTACACGAGACTCCCCGTGCAGATTCATACGATCCATGAAGACGCTGGCAATCTGGATATCGGCTTCGGTCACACGCCCTTTCGATTTAGTGAGATGCCCCATCACTTCAAACGTGGTGGCAAAAAAGAGCGACTGACGCTCGCGCTGGTTGGCAAACCAGGCCATTTTACGGCTGCGCGCCTTGTCAAACATATGGCCAATAATGAGGCCCAGCACGATTCCCCAGAACCCAGCGCCCATCATTAATGCGAACGCAACACCGATTATTTTACCCCAATACTGCATATACTCCCCAAATAGTCAGGTTCCCGGTTCGACATCACGCCATCATTACAGTGGTCGAGCCACGGTCAATTGAGGGACATCGCCTATAATTTGCATTATCATACCCGTCATTCGATAGCGAGCCTAACACTCTGGTGCGCAAACGGGCAGGATTAACGCTGGCACTGCGCTAATGAGTAAGATAGTCTCTGAGCGTTTGTAAGCCGTAGCCACTGATGACGGAACACTAAATACAACGTATGAAAAAACGTATCCCCACCCTCCTGGCCACCATGATTGGCACAGCCCTGTATAGCCATCAGGGACTGGCAGCCGATCTCGCCTCGCAGTGTATGCTTGGCGTCCCAAGTTATAATCGCCCATTGGTGACGGGTGATACGAATAACTTGCCGGTAACAATTAATGCTGACAGCTCAAAAGGCACGTATCCTGACAACGCCACGTTCACGGGCAATGTGGATATTAATCAGGGCAACAGCCGTTTGCTGGCAGATGAAGTGCAGTTACACCAGAAGCAGCCGGAAGGTGCGGCCGAACCGGTTCGAACGGTGGATGCGCTGGGTAATGTGCACTACGACGACAATCAGGTCATCCTGAAAGGTCCGAAAGCCTGGTCCAACCTGAATACCAAAGATACTAACGTCTGGGAAGGTGACTACCAGATGGTAGGACGTCAGGGCCGTGGTCAGGCAGACTTGATGAAACAGCGCGGAGAAAACCGCTATACGATCCTGGAAAATGGCTCTTTCACCTCCTGTCTGCCAGGCTCGAATACCTGGAGTGTAGTGGGTAGCGAAGTCATCCACGATCGCGAAGAGCAGGTTGCGGAGATTTGGAACGCGCGTTTCAAACTCGGCCCCGTCCCCGTTTTCTATAGCCCATACCTGCAGTTGCCGGTAGGTGACAAGCGCCGTTCAGGCTTCCTGATCCCCAATGCCAAATACAGCACCTCGAACTATTTTGAGTTCTATCTGCCGTATTACTGGAACATTGCGCCGAACATGGATGCCACCATTACGCCGCACTATATCCACAAGCGCGGCAACATACAGTGGCAAAACGAATACCGCTATCTGACCCAGGCGGGTATTGGTCTGATGGAGTTTGACTATCTGCCTTCAGATAAAGTCTACCAGGACGACGTGAATAATCCGTCTGGCGACAACCGCCACCGTTGGATGTTCTACTGGCGTCATGACGGGGTGATGGACCAGGTGTGGCGTTTCAATGTCGACTACACCAAAGTCAGCGACTCAAGCTACTTTAACGACTTCGATTCGAAATACGGTTCGAGTACCGATGGCTATGCCACGCAGAAATTCAGCGTCGGTTATGCTCTGGAGAACTTTAACGCGACGGTCTCTACCAAAGAGTTCCAGGTCTTTAGTAACCAGACGAGCAGTACATACGGTGCTGAACCACAGTTAGACGTTAACTGGTATCAGAATGATGTCGGTCCGTTCGATACCCACGTTTACGCTCAGGCGGTGCACTTCATCAATACGAGTTCAAGTATGCCGGAAGCGACACGCGTCCACCTTGAACCGACCATTGATCTTCCGTGGGCGAACGACTGGGCAAGTCTGAACACCGAAGCTAAGCTGATGGCGACTCACTATCAGCAGAAAAATATTGATGATTACAACACCAGCAATAACGCTAATCTTGAAGAGTCGGTCAACCGTACGCTGCCGCAATTCAAGATGGACGGTAAGCTGATTTTCGAACGCGATATGACCGTAGCGGACGGATATACTCAGACGCTCGAACCTCGTATGCAGTACCTGTACGTGCCGTATCGTGATCAAAGTAACATCAACAACTACGACTCTTCTTTACTGCAGTCTGACTATAGCGGTCTGTTCCGCGACCGTGCATATGGCGGTCTTGACCGTATCGCATCAGCCAACCAGTTGACCTCGGGTGTTACATCTCGTGTTTATGATGATGCAGCCGTTGAACGTTTTAACGTTTCTGTTGGTCAAATCTACTATTTCACCGAGTCTCGCACCGGTGATGACAACATCAACTGGGAGAAAGACAACAAAACAGGCTCACTGGTATGGGCGGGTGATACCTACTGGCGCATGACTGACCGTTGGGGTTTACGCGGTGGTCTGCAATACGATACGCGTCTGAATAATGTTGCGACAAGCAGTGCGGCAATTGAGTATCGTCGTGATGAAGACCGGATGGTACAGTTGACTTATCGTTATGCCAGCCCGGAATACATTCAGGCAACATTACCCCAATACACTGCAGAGCAATACAAAGAAGGTATCTCGCAGGTGGGTGGTGCGGCAAGCTGGCCTGTCGCCGATCGCTGGTCGATTGTGGGCGCGTACTACTTTGACACCAACACCAATAAGTCAGCCGACCAGATGTTAGGTCTGCAATATAACTCCTGCTGCTATGCGCTGCGTGTAGGTTACGAACGCAAACTTAACGGCTGGAATACCAACAACAATCAGAGCAAATACGATAACGTCATCGGCTTTAATATCGAATTACGTGGCCTGAGCTCCAACTATGGTCTGGGCACGCAGCAAATGCTACGCTCGAACATTCTGCCGTACCGTACTTCTTTGTGATGTAGTTGATTTGCAACGTAATCCGCTTTGCGGTTAATTGAAATGGAAAAAGTATGAAGAACTGGAAAACGCTGCTGCTCGGTATCGCCATCGTTGCGAACACCAGCTTCGCGGCCCCCCAGGTTGTCGATAAAGTCGCCGCTGTGGTTAACAACGGCGTAGTGCTTGAAAGTGACGTTGATGGCTTGATGAAATCTGTGAAGCTCAACTCGGGCCAGGCAGGTCAACAACTTCCAGATGACGCAACGCTGCGCCACCAAATCCTGGAACGTCTGATCATGGATCAGATTGTCCTCCAGATGGGGCAGAAAATGGGCGTAAAGGTCACTGACGAGCAACTCGATCAGGCGATTGCTAACATTGCCAAACAGAACAACATGAGCATGGACCAGATGCGTAGCCGCCTGGCCTATGATGGCATCAGCTACCCAACGTATCGTAGCCAGATCCGCAAGGAAATGCTGATTTCAGAAGTGCGTAACAATGAAGTTCGTCGCCGTGTCACCATCCTGCCACAGGAAGTTGATGCCCTGGCGAAACAGGTTGGCAATCAAAATGATGCCAGCACCGAGCTGAACCTGAGCCACATTCTGATCCCACTGCCAGAAAACCCAACATCCGATCAAGCCGCTGAAGCAGAAAGCCAGGCGCGTTCAATCGTTGAGCAGGCTCGTAATGGCGGCGACTTCGGTAAACTGGCGATCACCTACTCTGCCGACCAGCAGGCGCTGAAAGGCGGCCAGATGGGCTGGGGTCGTATTCAGGAACTCCCTTCAATCTTTGCCCAGGCGCTGAGCACGGCGAAGAAAGGCGATATCGTGGGTCCTATTCGTTCAGGCGTGGGTTTCCACATTCTGAAAGTGAATGACCTGCGTGGTCAGAGTCAGAGCATCTCCGTAACGGAAGTTCACGCACGTCATATCCTTCTGAAGCCATCTCCGATCATGACTGACGACCAGGCTCGTGTGAAGCTGGAGCAGATTGCAGCTGACATCAAGAGCGGTAAAACCTCCTTTGCGAATGCAGCAAAAGAGTTCTCTCAGGATCCCGGCTCAGCTAACCAGGGCGGTGACCTTGGTTGGGCAGCGTCAGATATTTACGATCCTGCTTTCCGTGATGCGCTGATGAAACTGAATAAGGGTCAGATGAGCGCTCCTGTGCATTCCACGTTTGGCTGGCACTTGATTGAACTGCTGGATACCCGCAACGTGGATAAAACCGACGCGGCGCAAAAAGACAGAGCTTACCGTATGCTGTTTAACCGTAAGTTCTCTGAAGAAGCAGCCACCTGGATGCAGGAACAACGCGCCAGCGCTTACGTGAAAATATTGAGCAACTGATGAAACAACATCGTGTTGTCATCACTCCCGGCGAACCCGCCGGGATTGGTCCGGACCTCGTCGTCCAGCTCGCCCAGCGTAGCTGGCCTGTCGAACTGGTCGTCTGCGCAGACGCAACACTGTTACAAGACCGGGCAACATTGCTCGGTCTGCCTTTAACGCTTCTGCCCTACGTTGAAGGCCAACCGCCTGTGCCACAGCAGGCTGGCTCGTTAACCCTTCTTTCCGTACCGTTGCGGTCACCCGTTATACCCGGCCAACTCAGCACAGAAAACGGTCATTACGTCGTCGAGACGCTCGCGCGCGCGTGTGATGGTTGTCTGAAGGGCGAGTTTGCCGCATTGATTACCGGACCAGTGCATAAAGGTGTGATTAACGAGGCGGGTATTCCCTTTACCGGCCACACTGAATTCTTCGAAGAGCGTTCGCAGAGTCCAAAAGTGGTGATGATGCTGGCGACCGAAGAAATGCGCGTCGCGCTGGTCACTACCCATCTGCCGATCAAAGCGATTCCGGATGCCATTACTCCCGCACTTCTGCGTGAGATCATCACGATTTTGCATCACGATCTGCAAACCAAATTCGGTATCGAACAGCCGCATGTTTTGGTATGTGGCCTGAACCCACATGCTGGAGAAGGCGGGCACATGGGCACGGAAGAGATCGATACCATCATTCCAGTGCTGGATGAAATGCGCGCGAAAGGGATGGATCTCAGCGGGCCGCTGCCTGCCGATACCCTTTTTCAGCCCAAGTATCTGGATAATGCCGACGCCGTGCTCGCGATGTACCACGATCAGGGCCTGCCCGTGCTAAAATACCAGGGCTTTGGCCGGGGGGTGAATATCACTCTCGGTCTACCTTTTATTCGAACGTCTGTTGACCATGGTACTGCGCTGGATTTGGCGGGTCAGGGAAAAGCAGATGTCGGCAGTTTTATTACGGCGCTTAATCTCGCCATCAAAATGATCACTAATACGCAATGACTAATCGAGTCCATCAGGGCCACTTAGCCCGCAAACGCTTCGGGCAAAACTTCCTCAACGATCAGTTTGTGATCGAAAGTATCGTCTCGGCTATCAATCCGCAAAAAGGCCAGGCTATGGTTGAAATCGGCCCAGGACTTGCGGCACTGACCGAACCTGTCGGTGAACGCCTCGACGAATTAACGGTTATCGAACTGGATCGCGATCTGGCCGCTCGCCTGCAAACGCATCCATTTTTGGGGCCAAAGCTGACGATTTATCAGCAAGATGCCATGACAATGAACTTTAGCGAGCTGTCTGAAAAGCTGGGTAAACCACTGCGCGTCTTTGGTAATCTGCCTTACAACATCTCTACGCCGCTTATGTTCCATCTGTTTAGCTATACTGATGCCATTGCCGACATGCATTTCATGTTGCAAAAAGAGGTCGTCAACCGACTGGTTGCCGGACCGAACAGTAAAGCGTATGGTCGACTGAGTGTTATGGCGCAGTACTACTGCCAGATTATCCCTGTGCTTGAAGTACCACCAACCGCCTTTACACCAGCACCAAAAGTAGATTCAGCCGTTGTTCGCCTGGTGCCGCACGCCACGATGCCGCATCCGGTTAAAGATTTGCGCGTACTGAGCCGTATCACGACGGAGGCATTTAACCAACGTCGTAAAACCATCCGCAACAGCCTCGGTAACTTGTTTACCGTCGAGGTATTAACGGAACTGGGTATCGATCCGGCCATGCGTGCAGAAAACATTTCCGTCGCGCAATACTGTCAGTTGGCGAATTACGTTAGCGACAACGCGCCGCCGAAGGAGAGTTAAGTCATGTATGATTCGCCCCGCGTCTGTGTTCATGTGCAAAGCATCTATATCGAATCGCAATCCACACCGGATGAAGAACGTTTTGTATTTGCTTACACCGTAACCATACGCAATCTGGGGCGGATGCCTGTGCAGTTGCTCGGGCGATACTGGCTTATCACTAATGGCAATGGCCGTGAAATCGAAGTCCAGGGTGAAGGTGTCGTGGGTGAACAACCCCACATCGCTCCTGGCGAAGAGTATCAGTACACCAGCGGTGCAGTGATAGAAACACCGCTGGGAACCATGCAAGGCCATTATGAAATGGTCGACGTCGATGGTAATGCCTTCCGCATTGCCATTCCTGTGTTCCGTCTCGCCGTCCCAACACTCATTCACTAATACAATGTCTACATATCTCATTGGCGACGTTCACGGTTGCTACGATGAACTGATCGCGTTGTTAAAACAGGTCGATTTTACACCTGGGCAAGATACGCTGTGGCTGACGGGCGACCTGGTTGCGCGCGGCCCTGGCTCTCTTGACGTCCTGCGCTACGTAAAATCACTGGGCGACTGCGTGCGCCTTGTTCTCGGCAATCATGATCTGCATCTGCTGGCCGTCTTTGCGGGGATCAGCCGTAATAAACCCAAAGATCGTATTTCACCGTTACTGGAAGCGCCGGACGCCGATGAGCTGCTCAACTGGCTCCGTCGCCAGCCATTGCTGCAAATTGATGAAGAGAAAAAACTGGTGATGGCTCACGCCGGGATCACCCCACAGTGGGATCTCGAAACGGCAAAAGCCTGTGCGCGTGACGTTGAAGCGGTTCTGGCAAGCGACTCCTATCCGTTCTTCCTCGATGCCATGTACGGCGATATGCCGAACAACTGGAGTGAGGAGTTAAGCGGTCTTGCCCGTTTGCGCTTTATCACTAATGCATTTACCCGCATGCGCTATTGCTTCCCGAACGGTCAGCTGGATATGTACTGCAAAGATACACCAGATAATGCCCCTTCCCCGCTAAAACCGTGGTTCGCTATTCCTGGCCCGGTAACAAATGAATACAGCGTGGTGTTTGGTCACTGGGCATCGCTTGAAGGGAAAGGCACGCCTGAAGGGATTTATGGACTGGATACCGGGTGCTGCTGGGGCGGAGAGCTCACCTGCTTACGCTGGGAAGATAAAACCTACTTTGTGCAGCCGTCGAACCGGCAACTGGACTTAGGGGAAAATGAGGCGGTCGCCTCCTGATACTTTTTAGCCTCCCCCGTCGGGGGAGGCTAATGACTTAACGGCGCTCCAGAATCTCGAAGCAGTAGCTGTGTGAGTTCTGCTCATCCGCATCATGGAATTCACTGAACACGGATTCCCACTCGTCCGGATCGTAATCCGGGAAATGGGTGTCCCCTTCCACTTCCGCATCAATATGCGTCAGATACAGCTTCTGCGCTTTCGGCAGGAACTGCTCGTACACACGACCACCACCGATAACCATGATCTCCTCGGCATTACCGCAGGCTGCAATCGCCTCTTCCACGGATGTTACCCACTCGACACGATCGTCAGTACCGGGCTTGCTACTGATAACGATATTCTTACGACCCGGCAATGGACGACCAATCGACTCCCAGGTCAGGCGGCCCATCACTACCGGCTTGTTTAACGTTGTACGTTTAAACCATGCGAGATCGGCAGGCAGGTTCCACGGCATGGCGTTTTCCATACCGATGACGCGGTCTACCGCCAGCGCTGCAATCAGACTGATCATTGAAAAATTCCCGGATGCAAAAAATTGCCGCCACTATACGGAAAGCATAATCTTTCGTCGACTACAGCCAGAGTAAAGAACGGGAAATTTTTTAAAATTGCTGGCAACTCCACTTCACGCATTAGGTTTACTCTCTGGTTCATCCTGCGGATTGCCCGTATGTTTTCCCTCTTCAGTGCCTTGCCAGCCGTGTCGCTGGACAAGCGACAGATGGTTACGATCCTCGTTAATAATTTCCGTCAACATCGCACTGGTGCGTTTAAACACCGCCGCACGTTCTGACGCTGTGCTTTCCGCCATCTCCACCATCTCTTCCACCATTTCGGTGTTGAAGCGACGGAACCAGTCCGCACGCTCGCGGGCCTCATATGCACCTAATCCAAGACTTTCCAGCGCCAGACGTCCCGACTTAAGCGCACCTTCAAACGTTTCACGTTCCGGTGTCTCAACGCCGGCCTGACGCAATTTAATGTAGTGATCGACATCGCGGGCACGAGAAATGATCGCCAGATTCGGGAAATGCTCTTTCACCAGTTCCACCAGTTGCAGACTGGTTTGTGGATCATCGATCGCATTAATCAGCACTTCCGCTTTCGCCGCACCTGCGGATTCCAGTAAATCAACACGGGTCGCATCACCGTAGAAGACTTTCATATCGAATTTCCGCAAGGTATCAACATGGTCAGGATCGTGATCGAGGATCACCATTTTCACGCCGCTCGACAGCAGTAAACGTCCGGTGATCTGCCCAAAACGACCAAACCCGGCAATAATTACGCGCGGCTGCTCTTCATCAATTTCATCCGCTTCGCGTTCTTGTTCGCTGCCGGATTTCTCCAGACGCGTCAGTACCACCAGCAAAACCGGCGTTACCGCCATCGACAAAGCCACCGCCAGTGTTAACGCTTTTGCCCATTCAGGATCGAGCACGTTTGCCATCTGCGCTGCACCAAATACCACGAAAGCAAATTCACTTCCTTGCCCCAGCAAAACAGCAAACCAGCGACGCTGTTTGTTGGGAACATTCAAGGGACGGGCAATGAGCCACAGTATCCCCATTTTAATGACCAGGAAGCCCACCAGCAGAATAATGATCCGCAGTGGATGCGTCATCAGCGTGCCAAAATCGATGGACATACCCACGCCGATGAAAAACAGCCCCAACAGCAGTCCCTTGAAGGGCTCAATATCGCTTTCCAGTGCATGACGGTATTCGGAGCTTGCCAGTAACACCCCCGCGAGGAACGCCCCCATCGCCATCGACAACCCAGCTTCTTCCAGCAATAAACCGAAACCAAACACCAGGAACAGTGCTACGGCACTGAACACTTCCCGCAGGCCAGATCGAGCCACAAAACGCAGCAGAGGACGTGTAACGTAGCGGCCTAACAAAATAACCAGCGCCAGTGCACCCGCTACTTTTAACGCCGACAACGCAAATGTACCCAGCGTGGTTGATGCGCCGCTAGCTGCAAGAAGCGGGATCATCGCCACCAGCGGGATGGCGGCAATATCCTGGAACAACAGCACGGAAAACGCGCTACGTCCCATCTGGGATACCGTCAGGTTACGTTCATTCATCGCCTGCATGGCAATCGCCGTGGACGAGAGCGCCAGGGTCATCCCAATCAGCTCCGCGACTTTCCACTCCATGCCCAGCAGGATACAGAACCCGCCCAGTAACAGGCCGCAGGCCACCATCTGTAGTGCGCCCCCCCCAAATACCGACGCCCGCAGTTTCCACAACCGTTGCGGATCAAGCTCCAGGCCAATCACAAACAGCATTAGCACCACGCCGATTTCCGCAAAATGCAAAATTGACTCGGCATCAGTGACCAGGCGAAAACCCCAGGGGCCAATGACACAACCCGCAATCAGATAACCGAGCACAGACCCCAGTCCCAGCCGAACGGCCACGGGAACAATCAGCGCTGCCGCCCCCAGGTAAATCAGTGCCTGTATCAGCGTATGGCTATCCATTGTGCGCCTCCTGCCACTCAAGTAAGCGTTGTTTGTAGTGACGAGCCTGCGCCTGCAACGTCTCATCGTCGCAGACAAAGGTGCAGTGCATCGCAAAAGGAGGAAGCCAGGTCAGTCCACAATAGAGTGCAGTTGCCTGTAACGGCTGTGCCAGTACCTCAAAACCTGGGAACGAACCGATATCAAAGTGACTTTCGCCACCTCCGGTGGTCACGGCCCACATCAGGCTTTTCCCCTTCAGTGCGTTACCGTTATGGCCGTACGCCCAACCGTGGGAAAAGACCTTGTCGATCCAGAGCTTGAGTAAAGGAGGTGTGCTGTACCACTGCATCGGGTGCTGCCAGATAATCAGGTCAGCACGTGCCAGCGCCGCCTGTTCGGCGGCGATGTCGATATTAAAATCGGGGTAAAGTTGATAAAGGGAGCGGATCTCCACGCCGTCGAGCGTCCCTGCCTGTTCCAGCATCCGTTTATTCGCATGCGAGTGATGCGGATAAGGATGCGCATAAATTATCAGAATCATTGAGTAGCCTGTCTTCACGCGTATTGCAATCAGCAGAGTGTAGACAGTTAATTGAACCGCTTACAATGATAACTGTTATTTATGTATCCGGGAGTTACGCGCGACGAGGCTGCTTACTGACGAGTTCATCATCAGGGGTTACACTCAGGTCGCATTTTTTCGGCAGCAGGAAGGTCATGGTTCCGGCAATGAGCAGCGATCCCGCCAGCGCACATACTGCGACATTTTGACCATAAAGATAAATCATCACCCCCACCAGGTACGGGCCACAAAAACCCCCGAGGTTCCCCAGACCGTTAATCACCCCACGGGCGCTCCCCGCCACTTCTGGCGCAGCAATTCGACCCGGCATTGACCAGAAGGGACTGGTTGCCGCCTTCAGGAAGAATCCGCAGATCACCAGTGCGATGTACGCCGCCACCACATGTTCGCGCAACACGACGGAAGCAATCAGCGCAGCAGCAAAACAGTACAGTGAAAAACGAACCCACAGTCTGCGCTTACCGCTGCGATCGCTGAACAGAGAAATCACGTAGATCCCCGCAAGCGTCGCCACAAAAGGCAGTACCGCCAGGAAGCCCACGCTCGCCATATTTCCACCCGTCAGCCCCTTAAGGATCGTCGGCAGCCACAGCGTGTAACCGTAATCGCCAGTCTGGTAGAAGAAGTTAAGGATCACCAGCTTCATCAGCCCGGCATTGCGGAAGACATCTTTAACGGGCGCGTTACTCACGGGGGCTTCTGCCAGTTTTGCGGCCCGCTCTGCCGCGAGGGTTTTCACCAGATAGTCACGTTCAGCCGCCGGTAACCAGCGGGCCTCTTCCGGGCGATCGCTTATCATGAACCACCACACGGCCAGCACCACCAGTGACAACAAGCCTTCGATGATAAACAGCCAGCGCCAGTCGAGCGAGGCGATAATGGCCCCGGAAACCGGGGCTGTCAGCATCCCGCCAAGAGGAGCAAACATCATTACAAAGGCATTGGCACGCCCTAACTCTTTTTCAGGGAACCAGTTGCTGACCATCGTCAGAACGACGGGTAACATCCCCCCTTCAGAGACACCGAGAATAAAGCGCAAAACCAACAGTTGGTATTCATGGGTCACAAAACCTGTTGCTACGGATACCACCGCCCACGCCATCAGGGACCAGGCAATAAAACGTTTCCCGCTGCCATTAACGGCAATACGTCCACCCGGTATTTGCAGAAATAAATAACCAATAAAAAATATACCACTGGCAACACCAGCCATCTGACTGGTAATACCTAAATCTTCTTCCATACCGCCAGGTAACGCGAAACTAATATTAACCCGGTCCATAAAAGAAATAATACAGGCGATCAAGACCGGCGTAATAATACGCAACCAGCGGGTGCTGGGAATGTTCTCGTTCATATTTTGCACTCTCTATGCAGAGGTTATTGTTGTGATTACATAAGAACCAGGTACAGAGATAAAACGTGAAGAATTAATTAATCGCGTTGGGTAATACCGCGCCTGCAAAATAAGCGGCAACGTTGGCATAGACCACGTCGCTCATTCGTTGCCGTGTTTCATGGGTCGCACTGGCGACATGTGGTTGCAGCACGACATTCTCGAGCGCCATCAACTCCGCAGGAACATTCGGCTCATCGTCGAAAACATCCAGACCCGCACCGGCGATAACACCGTTTTGTAACGCCCGAATTAATGCCGGTTCATCAATCAAAGAACCTCTGGCGATGTTGATAATCCAGGCATGCCTCGGCATCACGTTAAATACTGAAGCGTCGATCAGACCCCGGTTAGCATCACCGCCAGATGCGGCAACCACCAGAAAATCACTTTCATGGGCCAGCGTATGCAGGTCAGCACACCATTGATAACCCAGTTCTGGCGCGGGTTTGCGGTCGTGATACAGCACCTGCATATCAAAACCGCAAGCACGGCGGGCAATTGCCTGACCAATGTTGCCCATGCCCAGCAGACCAATCCGTTTTCCGCTCACCTGCGTAGCCAGCGGCAGGCCACCACTGAGCCAGCGCCCTTCCCGCACGAAACGATCGCCCTGGCATAGCTGGCGAGCACCAGCCAGCAGAAGCCCCATCGCCAGATCGGCTACATCGTTGGTTAAGACACCGGATGTAATCGTGACCGCGATATTCCGGGAGCGGACATAGTCCAGATCCACGGCATCAGTACCAACGCCAAAGATAGCCACCAGCCCCGCATGCGGCAGCAGCTCCAGCACGCTGTTTTGTACGCCCACATCCCCACGCGTCACGACGGCGGCAATGTTCTCACCTTGCTCACGCAGGAATGCGATGGGATCGTCCTGTTCGTACAGGCGCAGCAGTGGGAACTCGCTCGCCAGCTGCGTCTGCAGGCTATCGATAACGGGGGCCACTAAAAGAACAGCGCGGGAAATAGCAGTAGTCATGGGATCACCTGTTTGAAGTTTCGTTAAGACTGATGACACTATCAAACGGGTTTTTTGTAGGGTTTTTTGCGATCTCCGTCACGCTGAATCGTGTTAAAAACGGCTGTTACACCGTCCGTGATCGGTAAGACAATTTAGATGGTTTCCCCCATCGACAGGCGGTAGTGCAGATCGACTTTTTCAATCGTTGGCAGCCCTTTGATTTTCTTTATCAGGATCTCGGTTGCCACCTTGCCCATCTCCGCACGCGGTGTCAAAACGCTCGCCAGACGGGGGGAGACAATCTGGCCGATCTCCAGGCCATGAAAACCGGCAATCGCCATCTCCTCCGGTACGCGGATACCCGATGCCAGACACTCCTGTAACACGCCGACAGCAAGGTCATCGTTGGTACACAGAATACCGTCCATACTGGCATACATCTGGCGCGCCAGGGTCATCATGCCTGTCCCGATGGACACTGACGAAACCTTATTGGGCGCAATACGCCCCACCGCCAGCCCGGCACGCTCCATCGCCTGGCAATACCCGGCATAACGCTGCTCATCGCGGACATCCGACATCGAACCAAAGTAGACAATATGCCGCTTACCGCTTGCCAGCAGCATATTGGTCATATCCAGGCCCGCATTGAAATTATCAAACCCCACGTTGATGCGCCCAGGGTTATCAGACAACCCCATGACTTCAGCAACAGGGATTTTTGCCGCATTGAGATATTTTTCTGCCCGTAGGGTGTGCACAGACTCGGTTAAGAGCAAGCCTTTGACGTTAAACGCCAGCACTGCAGCAATCTGCTCCTCTTCACGCTGGCGGTCATAGTCATAATTCACCACCAGCGTCTGATAACCGTGTGCAGCGGTAACCGATTCGATACCCGCTAACAGATCGGCAAAAATTTGGTTATGAAAGGAAGGAATTAATACGCCAATACGTGGAACAACGGTACTGCTCATGGCCGGATTATCCGGGTCCGGCTCATAGCCAATCTCTGCAATCACGCTGGCAATACGTTCCGCTGTATCGGGCTTCACTTTATCGGGAGTACGTAAATAGCGACTGACGGTCATTTTCGTTACGCCAGCCAGCTCTGCAATATCATTAAGCGTAATACGTTGTACTTTCATCAACCAACCCGTCAATTACCGCCGCCACATCAGGCCATTATGCCTGCCACAGGGGGAAAAGAGAATCGCGCAACCTGGGCAAAACCCCTACACAGGGTGGCATTTCCCGCCCCGCTTCACGTTTAGCGTAACCCCTTTTCGTAACACGATTTGAAGTGATCTTCATCACAGTTTTACCAGGTGAAAATCCGTGAGATAGAACACACGACGTTATCTCTATTCAGCCGTTAATCAGGATATCAAGATGAAAGATCTTTTCAGCTTACAAGGTAAACGCATTTTAATTACGGGCGCAGGGCAAGGTATTGGTTTTGTCATGGCTCAGGGTCTGGCGCAATACGGTGCGGAAATTATTATTAATGATATTTCTGAAACCCGGGCTAATGATGCCGTCATGAAATTACGCGATGAAGGCGCAACGGCTTATCCGGCGGTATTTAATGTCACCGACGCAGATTCCGTAGAAAATGCCATTAGCCAGATTGAAAAAGAGATTGGCGCAATTGATGTGTTATTTAATAACGCGGGCATTCAACGTCGTCATCCTTTTACCGAATTTCCGGTCCAGGAGTGGAATGACGTTATTTCCGTTAACCAGACCGCCGTATTCCTGGTTTCTCAGGCTGTGGCTAAACGTATGGTCACTCGCCGACAGGGAAAAATAGTCAATATCTGCTCCATGCAAAGTGAACTGGGGCGCGACACCATTACGCCGTATGCGGCAGCTAAAGGGGCAGTCAAAATGCTCACCCGCGGCATGTGCGTCGAGCTGGCTCGCCATAACATCCAGGTCAACGGCATTGCCCCCGGTTACTTCAAAACAGCGATGACGCAAACGCTGGTCGACGACAAAGCCTTTACCGACTGGCTCTGCAAACGTACACCGGCGGCGCGCTGGGGTGATCCTCAGGAACTGATGGGAGCTGCGGTGTTCTTGTCCTCAAAGGCATCTGATTTCGTTAACGGGCATCTGCTGTTTGTCGATGGCGGCATGCTGGTTGCCGTCTGAGTCGGGAGGCATTATGGCGGGACAATGCATTATTCTGATGGGCGTATCGGGTACGGGAAAGACGACAGTCGGGCAAGCCCTTGCCCAGCAACTGGGGGCAAAGTTTATCGATGGAGATGATCTTCACCCACGGCAGAATATTATCAAAATGGCGGCGAGTCAGCCGCTTAATGACCAGGATCGCAGCCCCTGGCTGGAGCGGATTGCGGACGTCATGTTTAGCCTGGAGCAAAAGAATGAATCCGGCGTGCTGGTCTGCTCGGCGCTAAAAAAACGTTACCGCGACCAACTGCGCAAGGGGAGTGATAATGTGCGCTTTCTTTGGCTGACGGGGGATTACGACTGCATCCTCGGGCGTATGCAACAGCGTAAAGGGCATTTTATGCCAGAAGCGTTGTTACGCAGTCAGTTTGCCGCACTAGAAGCTCCTGATGAAAGCGAACCGGATATTATCGCCGTCGATGTCGCGCCGAACGTGGCGCAGATCGTGACAAACGCATTAACGCTACTCGAACAGACACATCCCAGGGAGATACTGGCATGATTATCGATACCTTAACCGCAGCCGCTAAAAACACCTCGTATCCGCGGGCTATCCGTAAAGCGCTTCACGCGGTTATCGCGCAAGATCCGCATACACTACCCGCAGGGAAATATACGGTGGAAGGCGATAATCTCTTTTTCTCTGTGGTCGAAGGCCAGACAAAATCGTTGGCAGAACAGCGTCCAGAGTATCATCGGCAGTACATAGATATTCATATTGTTCTGAAAGGTGAAGAGATTATTGGGGCGGGGAATAAGGGGCTTAGCATCACCCCGGACGGTCCATTTAATGATGCGCATGATATCGGCTTTTGTGAACACATCAGCAGTGAAACGTTGATTCACCTTCATCCGGAGGAGCTGGCGATCCTCTTCCCCGGCGAACTACACCGCCCAATGTGTGCGCTTGATGCAGGTGCACCGCTGCGCAAGATCATCGTCAAAATCAATCAGGATCTGCTGTAGGTTGTATTGCTGGCCCCATTCACGGGGCCACTGGCAGAACTTAGTTATCCAGCTCACCCATGGATTTAACCTGGTCACGGTTAATCTGCTCGGTTTTACCCGTCTCGGCATTTTTGTAGGATACCAGGCCCGTATCATCATCCACCTGCGGCTTACCGTCAGTCACAATGGTTCTGCCGTCAGTCGTTTTAACAGCCTGATTAGATGAACAGCCTGCAACGGTAAACAGCGCTGCTGCGGTCAAAATTGATGCGATCAGTTGTTTATTTTGCATGGTGTTTTTCCCTGCTCTCAGTTGAATGTCATTATCGTCCTAACCATTTTAGGTTAGCTAATTGAGCCGGGAGGGGAAACCAGAAGGTTCTGAAGTGGGGATAATACCCGGCAGACGAGATGCTGCCGGGCATTTTGGCTTACTTGTTAATTTGCGCGTGCATTTCCTGTACTGAAGTCACCTTCTCGGTCGCATCCGCATTCAGCGCCATGGCTGTTGCAAAACCGCCGTTCAGGGTGGTGTCGTAGTGCACTTTGTACTGCAGTGCGCTGCGGCGAATCAGTTTGGAGTCTTCAATCGCCTGACGACCTGCCGTGGTATTGATGATGTAGGTGTATTCGCCATTCTTGATACGGTCCTGAATGTGCGGACGACCTTCATGCACCTTATTCACCAGACGCGGGTTAATGCCTGCTTCACCCAGAACAATCGCCGTTCCGTGAGTCGCATCCAGCTCGAAGCCCTGTTTCAGCAGTTTAGCGGCCAGGTCAACCACACGCTCTTTATCACCTTCGCGCACAGAGAGCAGCGCGCGCCCCTGTTTTTTCATGGTAGAGCTGCTGCCCAGTTGCGCTTTTGCGAACGCTTCGGCGAATGTACGGCCCACACCCATCACTTCCCCGGTCGAGCGCATTTCTGGCCCTAACAGCGGGTCAACGCCAGGGAATTTATTGAACGGAAGCACAACTTCTTTCACCGAGTAATACGGTGGAATGATCTCTTTAGTGACACCCTGCTGAGCCAGCGTCTGGCCTGCCATTACGCGAGCAGCCACTTTTGCCAGCGGCACACCCGTCGCTTTGGAGACGAACGGTACGGTACGCGCCGCACGCGGGTTCACTTCAATCAGGTAGACTTCGTTATCTTTCACCGCGAACTGCACGTTCATCAGGCCGCGAACCTGTAGCTCGAAGGCCAGTTTCTGCACCTGCTGGCGCATGACGTCCTGGATCTCCTGGCTCAGGGTGTACGCTGGCAGAGAACAGGCTGAGTCACCGGAGTGAACACCGGCCTGCTCAATGTGCTCCATGATGCCGCCAATCAACACCATTTCGCCGTCGCAAATCGCATCCACATCCACTTCAACCGCATCGTCGAGGAAACGGTCGAGCAGGACTGGTGCGTCGTTGGATACGCTTACCGCGGTCTGGAAGTAGCGACGCAGGTCAGCTTCGTCATAAACGATTTCCATCGCGCGGCCACCCAGCACGTAGGATGGACGAACCACCAGCGGGTAACCAATCTCTTTGGCCCGATCAACGGCCTGTTCAATCGCGGTGACAGTGGCGTTTGCCGGTTGTTTCAGTTTCAGACGGTCAACCGCCTGCTGGAAACGCTCGCGGTCTTCTGCACGGTCAATGGCATCCGGGCTTGTGCCGATAACCGGAACACCTGCCGCTTCCAGCGCACGCGCCAGTTTCAGCGGGGTCTGGCCACCGTACTGCACGATAACGCCTTTTGGCTTCTCGATACGCACGATTTCCAGCACATCTTCCAGCGTTACCGGCTCAAAGTACAGGCGGTCAGAGGTGTCGTAGTCGGTTGAGACGGTTTCCGGGTTACAGTTCACCATGATGGTCTCGTAACCGTCTTCACGCAGCGCCAGCGAGGCGTGTACACAACAGTAGTCGAACTCAATACCCTGGCCGATACGGTTTGGACCGCCGCCGAGTACCATAATTTTATCGCGGTCAACGGATGGGTTCGCTTCGCACTCATCCTCATACGTGGAGTACATGTATGCAGTGTCAGTCGCAAATTCTGCGGCGCAGGTATCCACGCGTTTGTACACAGGATGCAGGTTGTACTGGTCACGCAGTTTGCGGATTTCCGCTTCGCGAACACCAGCCAGTTTCGCCAGACGCGCATCAGCAAAGCCCTTGCGCTTGAGCACGCGCAGGAAATCGGCATCAAGGCCGTTGATGCCCATCTCAGCCACGCTCTCTTCGAGACGAACCAGCTCTTCAATCTGCACCAGGAACCAGCGGTCAATGTTGGTCAGGTTGAATACGCCATCTACAGACAGGCCTGCACGGAAGGCATCGGCGATGTACCAGATACGCTCAGCGCCTGCATCTTTCAGCTCACGGCGAATTTTCGTCAGCGCTTCCGGGTCATCCAGGCTGACTTTCGGGTCAAAGCCGGTTGCGCCCACTTCCAGGCCGCGTAGTGCTTTTTGCAGGGATTCCTGCTGCGTGCGGCCAATCGCCATCACTTCACCCACCGATTTCATCTGGGTGGTCAGGCGGTCATTCGCGCCCGCGAATTTCTCGAAGTTGAAGCGCGGAATTTTAGTCACAACGTAGTCGATAGACGGTTCAAACGATGCCGGAGTACGGCCACCGGTGATATCGTTCATCAACTCGTCGAGGGTGTAACCCACAGCCAGTTTCGCCGCGACTTTAGCAATCGGGAAGCCTGTTGCTTTGGATGCCAGCGCGGAAGAACGTGATACACGCGGGTTCATCTCGATAACAATCAGACGGCCATTTTTCGGGTTCACTGAGAACTGAACGTTTGACCCGCCAGTTTCCACGCCAATTTCACGCAGCACCGCCATCGAGGCGTTACGCATGATTTGATATTCTTTATCGGTCAGTGTCTGGGCTGGTGCAACCGTGATGGAGTCACCCGTGTGGATACCCATCGCATCAAAGTTTTCGATAGAGCAGACGATGATGCAGTTGTCGTTTTTATCACGCACCACTTCCATCTCGTACTCTTTCCAGCCAATCAGCGACTCATCAATCAGTAGCTCTTTGGTTGGGGAAAGATCCAGGCCACGTTCGCAAATTTCTTCGAACTCTTCGCGGTTGTACGCGATACCGCCGCCCGTGCCGCCCATGGTAAAGGACGGACGGATGATGCACGGATAGCCCACGTCAGCCGCCACAGCCAGCGCTTCTTCCATGGTATGTGCGATACCGGAACGTGCTGTGTCGAGACCGATTTTTTTCATTGCCACATCGAAACGGCGGCGGTCTTCTGCTTTGTCAATCGCATCGGCGGTTGCGCCGATCATGGTGACGCCGAACTCTTCCAGCACGCCCTGACGTTCCAGTTCCAACGCACAGTTCAGCGCAGTCTGGCCGCCCATGGTTGGCAGAACCGCGTCCGGACGCTCTTTCTCGATGATTTTACGTACGACTTCCCAGTGAATCGGCTCGATGTAAGTTGCATCAGCCATTTCCGGGTCGGTCATGATGGTTGCCGGGTTAGAGTTGACCAGGATAACGCGGTAACCCTCTTCACGCAGGGCTTTACAGGCCTGCGCGCCGGAGTAGTCAAATTCACAGGCCTGACCGATAACAATCGGGCCAGCGCCAAGGATCAGGATGCTTTTTATATCTGTACGTTTTGGCATTTTCTTCTCGGCTCCTGATTATTTAGCGGTCTTACGGTATTGCTCAATAAGTTCGATGAAGTGATCGAACAGCGGTGCGGCATCGTGCGGGCCTGGGCTCGCTTCCGGGTGACCCTGGAAACTGAATGCAGGCTTGTCGGTACGATGGATGCCCTGCAGAGTGCCATCGAACAGCGATTTGTGTGTCACGCGCAGGTTAGCAGGCATAGATGCCTCATCGACGGCGAAGCCGTGGTTCTGGGCGGTGATCATCACGGTATTATTATCGATATCTTTTACCGGATGGTTGCCACCGTGGTGACCAAACTTCATTTTTACGGTGTTAGCTCCGCTCGCCAGCGCCAGCAACTGGTGGCCAAGACAGATGCCGAAGACCGGAACATCCGTTTCGAGGAAGGAGGTAATCGCGTTGATTGCGTAATCACATGGCGCCGGGTCACCAGGGCCGTTGGAGAGGAAGATACCGTCCGGATTCATCTTCAGCACTTCTTCAGCAGAGGTTTTCGCCGGAACCACTGTCAGGCGGCAGCCGCGATCAACCAGCATGCGCAGAATGTTACGTTTCGCGCCGAAATCGTATGCCACAACATGGAAAGGCAATTCGCTCTCTTTTTTCGCTTCCGGCAGCTCACCTTCCAGCGTCCAGCTACCTTGTGTCCAGCTGTAGGCTTCCGCGGTGGTGACCTCTTTCGCGAGGTCCATGCCGTTCAGACCAGGGAAAGCTTTTGCTTTTTCCTGCGCCAGGGCCGCATCCAGGTTATCACCCGCGATGATGCAACCGTTTTGTGCACCCTTCTCACGCAGCAAACGCGTCAGCTTACGGGTATCGATATCAGCAATCGCCACGATGTTATGGCGCTTCAGGTAAGAAGAAAGATCTTCGGTATTGCGGTAGTTGCTGGCAATCAGCGGCAGGTCGCGAATAATCAGACCTTGCGCATGTACCTGAGAGGACTCTTCATCAGCGGCGTTAGTGCCGACATTGCCGATATGGGGATAAGTAAGGGTGACGATTTGGCGGGAATAGGAAGGATCAGTGAGGATTTCTTGATAACCGGTCATTGAAGTATTGAAAACGACTTCCCCAACCGCCGAACCTGTTGCCCCTATGGCCCGACCGATAAACTGGGTTCCGTCTTCCAGAACCAATAGCGCTGACTTAATCAAAACACCCTCCAGAGAATATTCACTCACTTTATCTGCATATTAATTCACAACCATGTCATGAATCAATGCAAATTTGTTGCCAGTGGATTTTCGGCAAACGGCGGCATTCTGGGGATTTAGTCGGTGAAAGTCAACTCAAAACGGATATTTTGTTTGTTCTTTTGGGAAGCTGGCGCGTGTTAAGCCGATTAACCGACAAAAAGATCAAGTAAATCACATCGGAAAACGCTTGCGTGGCACGTTTAATGGAAAATAAAGAGAGAAGACAGTAAAAAGTAGACCAGATGGTCAAAATTTACAAAACATCAACACAAAAACACAAGATAACGTTTATTTTCAAGAGTTATGTTTAATTAATTCAGTTAAACATGAAAAATAAAAGGGCAATAAAATATTGCCCTATGCAATCAATGCATTACGACTGCAATAACCACATCACGATGGGTAATAAATCTTACAAATTGTTGAGATCAAGCACATCTCGCATATCAAAAAGACCATCTTTCTTGCCTTTTAGCCACAAAGCAGAACGTACCGCACCATTGGCAAAGGTCATACGGCTTGATGCTTTGTGCGTAATCTCTACACGTTCGCCAATGTCGGCGAACATCGCAGTATGTTCACCGACGATATCGCCCGCACGAACAGTGGCAAAGCCAATCGTACCGGGTACGCGCTCACCGGTGTAACCTTCACGGGTATAAACCGCACACTCTTTTAAATCTTTATTCAGTGCATGAGCAATCGCTTCCCCCATCGCCAATGCTGTACCTGATGGCGCATCGACTTTATAGCGGTGGTGCGCTTCGACAATCTCGATGTCGGTATAATCACCCATGACCTTCGCCGCTTTCTCCAGCAGTTTGAGCATCACATTCACGCCCACACTGAAGTTTGCTGCAAAGACGATAGCAACATGCTGTGACGCTTCCAGGATTGCCTGCTTACCGGCATCGTCAAAACCTGTTGTGCCAATGACCATCCCTTTACCGTGCTGACGGCAAAATGCCAGATGATTCAGCGTCCCTTCAGGGCGAGTAAAATCGATGAACACATCGAAATCATCTTTTACTGTATCCAGGCTGCTTTGAACGGTGACACCGGTTTTGCCAGCCCCTGCTAATTCACCCGCATCCGTTCCTAGCAGAGATGAACCTTCGCGCTCCAGCGCAGCGCCAAGCGCCACACCATCCATCTGTAGCGCCGCCTGAATCAGCTGTCGGCCCATACGTCCACCCGCGCCAGCAATTGCGACACGGATCTGTGCATCATGCATAGTTATTCTCTTACGTTAAAATGATGTAAACCGTTTTCAGATTACCCAGCCTTCGTCTAGGCCGCCAACTGAAAACACCGATAATTAGAATTTAACGTGAAACTGACTTAAATATCAGAAAAAGACATGATTTCGTCTTCACGATAAAGTAATGGCTAAAAAAAAGGCCAGCACATGAGGTGCTGGCCTTTTATCTGAAAAGGGATTATTCGACTTCACGGGCGTCAATACGCAGTTCTTTTGGCACTTCGAAGACGATATTTTCTTCGCGGCCTTCAAGCGGTATCGCCTCACCGCCCCCTAGCTCTTGCAGACGAGAAATCACGTTCTGCACCAGAATGTCAGGTGCGGATGCCCCTGCCGTTACGCCTACACAGCCCGCATTTTTGACCCATGTTTCCTGAATATCCGTCGCGTCATCAATCAAAAAAGCAGCTTTGCCCATCCGCTGTGCCAGTTCAGCCAGTCGGTTGGAGTTGGAGGAGTTTTTAGAACCGACAACCAGCACGACATCAGCCTGCTCGGCCAGCGCACGCACGGCTTCCTGACGGTTGGTCGTGGCATAGCAGATATCGTCTTTACGCGGCCCAACAATCTTCGGGAAACGACTGCGCAATGCGTCGATCACATCAGACGTATCGTCCACTGAAAGCGTTGTCTGAGTCATAAACGACAGACGAGCTTCATTTTTCACATTCAGTGAAAAGACATCATCCGGAGATTCCACCAGGTACATCCCCCCTTCCGGGTTGCTGTACTGGCCCATGGTTCCTTCCACTTCCGGATGGCCTGCATGACCAATCAGAATAGACTCTTCACCACGGCGACTGGCGCGCGCCACTTCCATATGGACTTTGGTCACTAACGGGCAGGTCGCGTCAAACACCGTCAGATCGCGGCTTTTGGCTTCGTTACGTACAGCCTGAGATACGCCGTGTGCAGAGAAAATCAGGATCGCCCCATCTGGCACTTCGCTGATCTGCTCAATAAAAATCGCCCCGCGCTCGCGCAGGCTGTCAACCACATAGCGGTTATGCACCACTTCGTGTCGAACATAGATAGGTGCGCCGTATATTTCCAGCGCATTTTCAACAATGCTGATAGCGCGGTCTACACCGGCGCAGAAGCCGCGCGGGTTAGCCAACAGGATCTGCATTCACATCCTCCAGCGCTGGGTCAATCTCCAGCACGTCGACATCAAAATGGACGGTACGCCCGGCTAGCGGATGGTTGAAATCGACGGTGATTGAATCGCCGTTGATCTCGCGGATCACGCCAGGCATTTCGCTGCCATCCATTGCGGTAAAGAGCATAATTGCGCCGATTTCCGGCTCGCCCGCATCCATAAATTCACGGCGAGAGAAATACTGGATCAGATCCGGGCTTGGCACGCCAAATGCCGCATCCGGCTCCAGCGAAAACGCCTTTTTCTCTCCCTCTTTCAGACCCAGAAGCTGTTGTTCCAGACCTTCAGACAGGGAAGTATCACCAAGACGAAACAGGGCCGGTTTACCGTTGTTGCGTGTGGATTCCGCGGTTGAGCCATCATCCAGTTTCAACGTGAAGTGAACCAGTACTGCGCTATTGCTCTGTATGGATTTAGACATGCACATCGTCCAGTTGTTTTAACCCGGCGGCATAATGCACACCGGGTGGGAGAGATTACGCCTGTTTTTTCGCAGCTGCGTTCGGCAAGAAGCCTTCCAGCACAATTAACGCCGCACCGATACATATTGCGCTATCGGCCAGGTTAAAGGTTGCAAAGTGCCAGTCGCCGACATAGAAGTCGATCATATCGACAACAAAACCATGCCACAGACGATCAAACAGGTTGCCTAATGCACCACCGATGATCAGAGCATAAGCAATGTTATTCAGTTTTTGCGTCGCCTTCGAACGGTACATCAGCACCGACAGTACAACGCAGATACCGAGCGCGATACCGGCGAAGAACCAGCGCTGCCAGCCACCGCTGTCAGCAAGGAAGCTGAATGCCGCACCGTAGTTACGGGCATAGTGCAGGTTAAGAGACGGGAACAGCGGCACTGTCTCCCCCAGAGCGAAATTCTGGAGGATCAGATACTTGCTGCCCAAATCAATAATCAGCACTACCACCACCAGCCACAGCCAGCGCAGTCCTGTTGAACAGAGAGATTTACTCATCAGGCAAACTTACGTTTCTCGCCGTCTCCGGCGACGTTGCTCACACAGCGTCCGCAGATTTCTGCGTGTTCCGCCACCTGACCGACATCCGTTGTGTAATGCCAGCAACGCGGGCATTTCTCACCGTCGGCTTTGCTCAGAGCAATTTTCAGCCCTTTGAGCAACTCGCTCTGCTGTGCATCTGCAGAAGCGTCGGCATAATCCGCAACTTTTGCACCAGAGGTCAACAGGACAAATCGTAATTCATCACCCAGCGCTGTCAGTTTCGTCGCCAGCTCAGGTTCTGCATACAGCGTCACTGCCGCTTCCAGAGAGCCGCCGACTTTCTTGTCAGCACGAGCCTGCTCGATGACCTTATTCACTTCACCACGAACTTTCAGCAGCTCATCCCAGAACGCATCGTTCATGGTTTCAGTGCCAGAGAGATCAAACAGACCTTCGTACCATTCGCCCGTGAAGACATATTTCTCACGATCGCCTGGCAAGTAGCCCCAGATTTCATCCGCAGTGAAGGACATGATAGGCGCCATCCAGCGTACCAGTGCTTCTGCAATGTGGAACAGCGCAGTCTGGCAGCTACGACGGGCTACGCTGTCCGCTTTCGCGGTGTACTGGCGGTCTTTGATGATGTCGAGGTAGAACGAGCCCATCTCAATGGAGCAGAAGCGCATCAGGCGCTGTACCACTTCGTGGAAATCGTAAGATTCATAGGCTTTCAGGATATCGTCCTGAGCCGCTTTCGCGCAGCCTACAGCCCAGCGATCCAGCACCACCATCTCTTCCGGCTGTACCATGTCTTTTACTGGGTCAAACCCATTCAGGTTTGCCAGCAAGAAGCGCGCGGTGTTACGGATACGACGATAACTGTCGGCAGCACGTTTCAGGATCTCATCCGACACGGCCATTTCGCCGGTATAGTCAGTCGATGCCACCCACAGACGCAGGATATCCGCGCCGAGTTTGTTCATCACATCCTGAGAAGAGACGGTGTTACCGATGGACTTGGACATTTTACGGCCCTGACCATCCACGGTGAAACCGTGAGTCAGTACCTGGCGATATGGCGCTTTGCCCTTCATCGCGGTAGAGATCATCAGAGATGACATAAACCAGCCACGGTGTTGGTCAGAACCTTCCAGATACATATCTGCCGCATGGCCGCTAAACTCTGGACGCACATCAACCACTGAGGAGTGGGTTGATCCTGAATCGAACCATACGTCCAGGGTATCTGGCACTTTCTCGTAGTTATCCGCATCTGCACCCAGGATGTCGCGGGAGTCGAGATCCCACCATGCCTGAATGCCGTCAACTTCAACGCGCTTCGCCACTTCTTCCATCAATTCCAGGGTACGCGGATGCAGCTCCTGTGTCTCTTTATGGACAAACAGAGACATCGGCACACCCCAGGTACGCTGACGGGAGATACACCAGTCAGGACGGTTTGCCACCATGGATTCGATACGCGCCTGGCCCCAGTCCGGGATCCACTGTACGCCTTTGATCTCTTTCAGAGACTGCTCGCGCAGGCCTTTCTGATCCATGCTTACGAACCACTGCGGCGTTGCACGGAAGATGATTGGCGACTTGTGACGCCAGCAGCACGGATAGCTGTGTTGCATCTTCTCAACGTGCAGCAACGCGCCACTGGTACGCAGCATGTCGACGATGATGTCGTTTGCTTTGAAGACGTTAATGCCATCCAGAGACGGGTATGTTCCTGGCAGGTAAGAGCCGTCAGGACCAACCGGGTTGGCGATTTCCAGACCGTATTTCAGGCTGATATTGTAGTCGTCAGGACCGTGACCGCCTGCGGTATGGACTGCGCCTGTACCGGCTTCCAGCGTAACGTGGTCACCCAGGATTGCCGGGACATCGAAGTCCAGGAACGGGTGTTTGAAGCGCATCAGCTCCAGCTCAGCGCCATTCACAGTACCCAGAATGCTGTATTCGCTGATATGTGCGCGCTTCAGTACGCTTTCGACCAGATCTTTCGCCAGGATAACCGCCTGACCTTCAACCTGTACCAGCGCATATTCAAATTCACCAGACAGGGAGATCGCTCGGTTTGCTGGCAGTGTCCACGGAGTGGTCGTCCAGATAACCAGAGAGATTGGGCCGTTTACAGATGACACGCCAAATTTGGCTTTTACGGCATCCTGGTCAACGGCCTGGAAAGCCACATCAATGGATGGTGACGTTTTGTCGTAATACTCAACTTCCGCTTCTGCCAGTGCAGAACGGCAATCTACACACCAGTGCACTGGCTTCGCGCCTTTGTGCAGGTGGCCGTTACCGATGATTTTGCCCAGCGCACGGATGATGTTGGCTTCGGTTTTGAAGTCCATGGTCAGGTACGGATGTGACCAGTCGCCCAGTACGCCAAGACGGATAAAGTCTTTACGCTGACCATCAACCTGGTTTGCAGCGTATTCGCGGCATTTTGCGCGGAATTCCGCTGCGGTGAATTTCTCACCCGGCTTACCGAATTCCTGTTCCACTTTCAGCTCAATTGGCAGACCGTGGCAGTCCCAGCCTGGAACATAAGGCGAGTCAAAACCCGTGAGTCCTTTGGACTTCACGATAATGTCTTTCAGAATCTTGTTTACAGAGTGACCAATATGAATGCTGCCATTCGCATATGGAGGGCCATCATGCAGAATGAAGGTTTTTTTGCCTTTTTTGGCTGCACGAATGATGCCGTACAGGTCATCATCGGTCCAACGCGCCAGCATTCCCGGTTCGCGCTTGGCGAGATCGCCGCGCATCGGGAACCCTGTTTCCGGCAAATTCAGGGTTGATTTATAGTCACTCATCAGATTCTCGGTTCCGTATTTATCACGTAGGCATTTAAGCCGGGTTTGATAGCCCAAAAAACTCGCGGGCGGTTAATTCATCTCGCGCGATTTGTGCTTTAAGTTCATCCAGCGAACCAAATCGCTGCTCATTGCGTATTTTTTTACGCAGGATTACATCTATATGGCGACCATAGAGGTCCATTACAACATCCAGCAGATGGACTTCCAGCTGCTGTCGCACACCGGCAACGGTTGGACGTGTGCCAATATTGGCGACACCGAAGAATGGCGTATCGCCCAGTCCGGTCACTTCTACCGCATAGACCCCTTTAACCGGGGATACCTGACGACGTAGCGGTATATTCGCCGTCGGGAAACCTATCGTACGGCCCAGCGCATCACCGTGTACTACACGGCCTGAAATGGTGAATGGATGCCCCAGCAGATTTTCTGCCGTTTCCAGTTCATCATCTGCCAGCGCCTGGCGAACCGCCGTGCTGCTGACACGAACGCCGCCTTCACAGAACGTCATCGCACTGGTGACGTCAAAACCGTACTCCAGACCAGCCTTCTGTAATAACAAGAAATCGCCCTGACGACCAGCGCCAAAGCGGAAATCATCGCCCACAGCGAGAAACTGCACGCCAAGCTGCTTGACCAACAGGTCGCCAACAAAATTTTGTGCTGTCAGCGCGGCAAAGCGACGGTCGAAACGTACACAGAGTACGTAGTCCACACCGCACTCCGCCAGATAGCGCAATTTCTCACGCAGGCGAGTCAGGCGTGCGGGCGATTTATCGCCCGCAAACAGCTCCAGCGGCTGTGGCTCGAATATCATTACTACGACGGGCAGACCACGGGCCTGCCCTTCTTTACGCAATCCCTGCAACAGCGCCTGATGCCCACGATGCACGCCGTCGAAATTACCAATAGTCAGCACGCACCCATGAGGGGCGTTACTGAGATTATGTATGCCGCGTATCAGCTTCATGACTGGCTCAAAACAGTGAAAATCGCCAGAGTATACCTTGTACAGCGGTTAAGGTTAACCGGCGATTGTTCCCGCAAAACAGAAAGCCGTAATGATTTCATCATGCTGACCTTTCAGAGAGAAAAAAACTGCCGCTGGACGACGATTTTTCTGCCGAAAAGCTGTATTCACGAGAGACAAGCTGGTAGAATCCTGCGCCATCACTACGTAACGTAGCGTCGCCATACAACGGCGCTTATTTGCACAAATCCATTGACAAAAGAAGGTATAGAGGGCATATTCCTCGGCCTTTGAATTGTCCACATAGATCATATTTGGGAGTTGGACCTTGGCTAATATCAAATCAGCTAAGAAACGTGCCATCCAGTCTGAAAAGGCTCGTAAGCACAATGCAAGCCGTCGCTCTATGATGCGTACTTTCATCAAGAAAGTATACGCAGCAATCGAAGCTGGCGACAAAGCTGCTGCACAGAATGCATTTAACGAAATGCAACCAATCGTGGATCGTCAGGCTGCTAAAGGTCTGATCCACAAAAACAAAGCAGCGCGTCATAAAGCAAACTTGACCGCGCAGATCAACAAACTGGCTTAATCGCCACTTGTTGTTGCTTGTTTAAATGAACCCGCTTAACGCGGGTTTTTTTATTGCCTTACATTGCCGGGGGCGTAAAGAGCGCCGAATAATCACGGTTGCAGATACGCTGTACTGCCGGGTGCTGGATCATCCTTTCGGCAAAGATCGCGTGGTACTCTTCCATCACGTTATCCACCCTGCCAATCTCCGTAATTTTGTTATCCGAGTAGAGATCGTGCGCATAAAGCGTTGGCGCAACGAAGATGGCGTTATGCGCTTCGCCAAACGCTTTCATCAGCGCAGCATCATCAAACTCACCGAGGATCTCAACCTTAAGCCCCTGGGAGTTAAACCAGTTCAGCAGCTTACGGCCAAGCATGGAACGCCTTCCGGGAACCAGCAAACGACGCTCCTCAAGGCAAGCCGGGAAGGGTTTTTCCGGTGGCGGATTAATACACCAGAAACTCACGCCGCATTCACCAATCTTCACCGAGAACAATCCTTCCTGCTGGGTGGAATCAATCGGACAATCCGAAATAATCATATCCAGCTTGTGTTGACTCAATTGCTCCAGCAGCATCTCATGCGTGGATTCAAAGCAGCGCAGATGGATCTGTTCATCCTCCACGACAGCCGCATCCAGCACCCCGCTCACCAGACGTTTTGATAACGCATCGGCCACGCCCACATCAAAGAGCAAATTCGACTCTTTGCGATAATTCACAATATCGAGCATCTCCTGGCTGAGGGTAAACATCTTATCCGCATAACGGAACACCAGTTCTCCCAACTCGCTCGGCTCAATACCGCGGCCTTTACGCTTAAATAGCTTCCCTTGCAGGCGCTCTTCCAGGGCTTTTATCTGCCCGGTAATGGTCTGTGGCGTCAGGTAGAGGGCTTCTGCAGCACCGACGACCGACCCTTCTTTATAGACATGCCAGAAGTAGTACAGATGGTTGTAATTTAAATGAGACATCGTCCCTTCACTCCCTGATTGTATGCCGGGAGAAGGTGCTCCCCTCTCCCGGTCTCCGTTATGCCTGACCTGGGTGTCCCGGCAATTTCATCTTCAGCAACGTAAAACCAATCACTGCCGCCAGTAATGACCCGATTAAGATACCGAGTTTAGCCCACACGATAAGCTCAGGCGCATGAGCGCCAAATGCCAGCGTCGAGATGAAAATCGACATGGTAAATCCGATGCCGCACAACACGCCTACCGCCATAATCTGCTTGCAGGTTGTTCCCTGAGGCAATGAAGCGAGTTTAAGTTTAAGCGCCAGCCAGCAGAAAAGGCCAATACCCAATGGCTTACCAATAAGCAGACCCGCAGCAATACCTAACGGCAGCATTGAGGTCAGGCCTTCCAGCGTCACTCCATCCAGCGAAACACCCGCGTTAGCAAAGGCAAACAGCGGCAGGATCATGAAGGCAACCCAGGGATGGAGCACATGCTCAAGCTGTTTGGCAGGAGATTTCCCCTCCTGAGCCTTAAGTGGCACGAAGAAGCCCACAATGACACCCGCCAGGGTCGCATGCACGCCCGATTTCAACACGGCAGTCCACAGGATGATCCCCACGAGGACATAAATACCAATGCGGCGAACATTGCAGATATTCAACAGCGCCAACACAACAATCGCAGCAGCAGCAACGCTTAATGACAATATCGACAGTTCGCTGGTGTAGAACAACGCGATAATGACGATTGCCCCGAGGTCATCAATGATCGCCAGCGCCATCAGGAAAATTTTCAACGCTACCGGGACACGATTTCCCAGTAACGCCAGGACACCGAGAGCAAAGGCAATGTCCGTTGCCGCCGGGATAGCCCAACCGTGGCGGGCAACCGGGTCCTGATAGTTAAAGGCCAGGAAAAGAAGTGCCGGAACAACCATTCCGCCGATTGCCGCAATCACCGGAAATGCGGCGCGCTGACGGCTGGCAAGCGATCCCTGAACCAGCTCACGTTTGACTTCCAGCCCCACCAACAGGAAGAACACAGCCATTAACGCATCATTGATCCACAGCAGCATGTTTTTATTGATTTCCAGAATACCGACCCGAAGTTCAACAGGGGTTTCCAGAAATGCGTGGTACAAGTCGCGTGTTGCACCCAGGTTGGCCAACACCATCGCCGTCACAGCAGCAATAATTAAAATGATGCCGCCGGATGCTTCATTGCGGAAGAATTGATGTAGAAGTTTCACTTTTTATTCTCTCTTTAACGACAATACCTCGATAAAACCATATTACCAAGCCAAACCAGTCGGTAAAAACAGATTAATATTGACTATATGCTCGATTTTACCGAACTATTATCACGTACAAGAAAAAGCCCGGAATCGCTTCCGGGCTTTGAGAAATTCACATCTTTCAGAGGTTGATTAGCGGGTCAAATCATCAAAGAATTTTTTCACGCCATCAAAGAAGCTTTTGGAGCGCGGGCTATTTTTTTCACCCGTTGGGCCACCAAAGCTATCCTGCAAATCCTTCAACAGTTGTTTTTGTTTCTCATTCAGGCCCACAGGCGTTTCAACCACAACGCGGCACAGCAAGTCGCCTTGCGCTCCACCGCGGACTGATTTCACACCTTTGCCGCGCATGCGGAACAGTTTTCCCGTCTGCGTTTCGCCCGGTACTTTCAGTTTGACGCGTCCATCCAGTGTCGGTACTTCGATTTCACCGCCAAGCGCTGCCATCGCAAAGTTAATTGGCACTTCACAGTACAGGTTATTGCCTTCGCGCTCGAAGATTGGATGCTGCTTCACCTGAACCTGAACGTACAGATCGCCTGCTGGTGCGCCATGCTCACCCGCTTCGCCTTCGCCTGTCAGACGGATACGGTCGCCCGTATCGACACCCGCCGGGATTTTAACGGACAAGGTTTTGGTTTTCTCAACGCGACCATGACCATGACACTTAGTGCATGGGTCTTTAATCAGCGTACCGCGACCATGACAGTGCGGACAGGCCTGCTGTACTGCAAAGAAGCCCTGACGCATCTGCACCTGGCCTGAACCGTGACAGGTTGGACAGGTCTGTGGTTGCGTTCCTGCTTTCGCGCCGCTGCCATGACAGATATCACACTCTTCCAGCGTCGGAATGCGGATCTCTTTGGTCACGCCCCGTACCGCTTCTTCAAGAGACAGATCCATGTTGTAACGCAGATCCGCACCACGAGCTGCTCGCTGACGTCCACGACCGCCGCCGAAGATATCGCCGAACACATCGCCAAAGATATCGCCAAAATCTGCGCCGCCGCCAAAACCGCCGCCACCAAATCCACCGCCTCCCATGCCGCCTTGTTCAAAGGCCGCGTGACCGTACTGGTCGTAGGCTGCACGTTTCTGTGCGTCAGTCAGGATTTCGTAAGCTTCTTTGATCTCTTTAAATTTGGCTTCGGCCTCTTTGTCCCCCTGGTTACGGTCCGGGTGGAATTTCATGGCCAGGCGCTTATACGCCTTTTTGATTTCACGCTCTTCCGCAGTTTTCGGAACGCCTAAAATCTCGTAATAGTCTTGCTTCGCCATTGGTTTTTTTAAGCCCCTTAACATGCGAGCACGGGCGTGGAGAAATCTCCTACGCCCGTGCCGATTAATTACCCTGCATCAGGGCGATTATTTTTTATCTTTCACTTCTTCGAACTCAGCGTCGACAACATCGTCGTCTTTCGCATTGTTCGCGGAAGCGTCAGCGCCAGCCTGCTGTTGTGCGTGCTGCTGCTGAGCAATTTCCATCAGCTTCTGAGAAGCCTGCGCCAGTTCCTGCATCTTCGCTTCGATATCCGCTTTATCTTCGCCTTTCAGAGAAGATTCCAGCGCGCTCAGTGCAGTCTCGATCGCCGCTTTGTCGTCAGCTGGCAGTTTATCGCCTGCTTCTTCAACCTGCTTACGGGTGCTGTGCAGCAAGTGGTCACCCTGGTTGCGGGTCTGCACCAGCTCTTCGAATTTACGGTCAGACTCAGCGTTTGCTTCCGCTTCGCGAACCATTTTTTCGATTTCATCTTCGTTCAGACCAGAAGATGCCTTGATGGTGATTTTCTGCTCTTTACCGCTGTTTTTGTCTTTCGCGGAAACGTGCAGAATGCCGTCAGCATCGATATCGAAGGTCACTTCGATTTGCGGCATGCCGCGTGGTGCTGGGCTGATACCATCGAGGTTGAACTGACCCAAATCTTTGTTATCTGCAGCACGTTTACGTTCACCCTGCAGCACATGGATGGTTACCGCAGACTGGTTGTCTTCAGCGGTAGAGAACACCTGGCTGTGCTTGGTTGGGATAGTGGTGTTTTTGTTGATGAGTGCAGTCATCACACCGCCCATGGTTTCGATACCCAGAGACAGCGGGGTAACGTCCAGCAGCAGTACGTCTTTAACATCACCCGTCAATACACCCCCCTGAACAGCTGCACCAATCGCAACAGCTTCATCTGGGTTAACGTCTTTACGTGGCTCTTTACCAAAGAATTCAGCAACTTTCTTCTGAACCATTGGCATACGTGTCTGACCACCGACCAGGATAACGTCCTGGATGTCCGATACGGACAGGCCAGCATCCTGCAGTGCAACTTTCAGTGGCTCGATGGAACGGTTTACCAGGTCTTCAACCAGGCTTTCCAGTTTCGCACGCGTCACTTTGATGTTCATGTGTTTTGGACCGCTCGCATCTGCAGTAATGTACGGCAGGTTTACGTCGGTCTGCTGAGCGGAAGACAGCTCGATCTTCGCTTTCTCAGCGGCTTCTTTCAGGCGCTGCATAGCCAGCGGATCGTTACGCAGGTCAATGCCCTGATCTTTCTTAAACTCATCAACGAGGTAGTTGATCATACGGCTATCGAAGTCTTCGCCACCCAGGTGGGTATCACCGTTGGTAGCCAGAACTTCAAAGGTTTTCTCGCCGTCAACTTCATCGATTTCGATAATAGAGATATCGAAAGTACCACCACCCAGGTCGTAAACCGCGATAGTACGGTTGCCAACTTCTTTATCCAGACCGTAAGCCAGTGCAGCAGCGGTTGGTTCGTTGATGATACGTTTGACTTCCAGACCCGCAATACGGCCGGCATCTTTGGTTGCCTGACGCTGCGCATCGTTGAAGTATGCCGGTACGGTGATAACGGCTTCAGTTACTGGTTCGCCCAGGTAATCTTCAGCCGTTTTCTTCATTTTCTTCAGCACTTCAGCTGAGATCTGCGGTGGTGCAAGTTTCTGACCTTTTACATCAATCCATGCATCACCGTTGTCAGCACCGATGATTTTGTACGGCATGATGGCTTCATCACGCTGCACTTCTTCGTCCTGGAAGCGGCGACCAATCAGGCGTTTAATCGCAAACAGGGTGTTTTGCGGGTTTGTCACTGCCTGACGTTTAGCCGGCTGACCAACCAGAGTTTCACCATCCTGGGTATAAGCAATGATAGAAGGCGTGGTGCGATCGCCCTCGGCGTTCTCCAGCACACGTGCAGTAGTGCCGTCCATAATCGCTACACAAGAGTTGGTAGTACCCAGGTCGATACCAATAATTTTACCCATCTAAACGTCTCCACTAAAAATTCGATCAACATGTGGTTGTGTACCTGTAATAAGGGCAGAACGTGCTTTTTCAACTGCCCAGATTTGATTTTTTTCAGGTCCACACACTGCGGTTGACTACAAGATGGGGTCGTAACGGCATCCATCAAGGGGGAAGGATAAAAATTTTTTTAATTTCACCCTGATTAGATCATAGACGCCGCCATTTGCTCCAATTATGATGCCGCGCCCCGCCTGGGAGAATTGGCGTGGGATTAACCATTTCACCATATTAATGATGATTTTTTGAGGACTTATGGGCAACACTAAGTTGGCTAATCCGGCTCCGCTGGGCCTGATGGGTTTTGGCATGACCACTATCCTGCTGAACCTGCACAATATCGGGATGTTCCCGATGGATGGCATTATCCTGGCGATGGGCATTTTCTACGGCGGTATCGCGCAAATCTTCGCGGGCCTGCTGGAATATAAGAAAGGCAATACCTTTGGCCTAACCGCCTTTACCTCTTACGGTTCTTTCTGGCTGACCCTGGTTGCGATCCTGCTGATGCCAAAAATGGGTCTGGCTGATGCCGCTAACGCGCACTTCCTGGGTGTCTACCTGGGCCTGTGGGGCGTCTTCACCCTGTTCATGTTCTTCGGAACCCTGAAAGCTAACCGTGCACTGCAGTTCGTTTTCCTGAGCCTGACCGTTCTTTTCGCCCTGCTGGCGATTGGTCATCTGGTGGATAACGAGGGCATCGTTCACGTTGCTGGCTGGATTGGTCTGGTCTGTGGCGCAAGCGCAATCTACCTGGCAATGGGTGAAGTACTGAACGAGCAGTTTGGTCGCACCATTCTGCCGATTGGTGAATCTCACTAATCAACGCTTTCGTGCCCGGTTCACGGGCACGAAATCTTCCCTGCTCCAATCCTGTCGATTGATATCCCGTTAACCCACTTTGTGAAATGATGGTGCTACCGCTTTCCATCACAACACATTGACCATGATGACCTCTTTAACCTGCACTAACTGGCTCCGGCGCTGGACGGCCCTTCTTCTCACCGGTGTATTAGCCGGTCTTGGCGGCATGCTTCTTGCGCTCCTGCTTCATGAAATTCAGCATCTTGTTTATGGCTACAGCCAGAGCACAGTGCTTAGTCCTCAAACCTTTCTGGAGGGCGTGACTGATGCCAGCGCACAACGACGCTTTCTTGCTATCGTAGCCGCCGGTATTGTTGCCGGTTGTGGGTGGTGGCTACTTGGCCGATATGGCAAAAAACGTGTCAGCATTAGCGCTGCCGTTAAAAACCCGGATACCCCAATGCCAGGCATCACCACAATGATTCATGCGCTACTGCAAATCATCACCGTGGCGATGGGCTCCCCACTTGGCCGGGAAGTTGCCCCGCGTGAAGTCGGTGCGTTGTTTGCAGGCGGTGTCGCCCGTCAGTTGCATCTTACGACAACCGACCTCCGGTTGATGATCGCCTGTGGGGCAGGTGCAGGTCTTGCTGCGGTGTACAATGTGCCGCTGGCAGGCGCGGTCTTTACCCTCGAGGTATTGCTGGTGAGCTTCAGTTGGGAAACCGCTATTGCGGCACTGGTCACCTCTGCACTGGCCGCCTGGGTTGCGACGCTGGGACTGGGCAACGAGCACCAGTATCGCTTCACCAGTGAAATCGCGGCCACTTCACTGGTTTTCTGGGGCGCGCTGTCTGGCCCTCTGTTTGGTACGGCAGCATTTCTTTTCCGTCGCCTCACGCAGCGTGCGCGCAGTAAAGTGCGTAACAACTGGCAAATGCCAGTTTTCAGTCTGATAGCCTTCGTGGTTCTCGGTGCACTCTCAATATGGTTTCCGCAGTTACCCGGAAATGGTAAAGGTCCAACGCAATTGACACTCGACGGAGATGTCACCTTGCAGCTCGCACTGGCAATCTTATGTATCAAGGTCTTTGTCATTTGGGCGGTACTCCGCGGGGGGGCCGAAGGGGGGTTGTTGACACCAGGACTGACGCTTGGCGCTCTGTTGGGATCTCTGCTGTTTATCCTTATTGGTCGATTCTTCCCCGGCAGCGACATGGCCGGCTTTGCCCTGACTGGCGCGGCTGGCTTTTTGTCAGCATCCATGCAAATGCCGGTGACGGCGATTACGCTGATGATGGAGTTTACCCGGATGGACCACAGTTTTCTGGTCCCGGTGACGCTGTGTGTAACAGGGGCTTATATGACCTGCAGACAGCTGGAATACACGAAGAAAGATTAATTTTCGTACTAAACAGAAACGATTACTAAACGGAATTAGAATAATCACGACATTTAATTGATAAGCATTATCATTGAGAATAGTGTTGCCTGGCGCATCCCGGATATTGGATATCAGGCAGCACCCGAACAGGAACGTTAAAGGGATAAAACGATTCTCTCGTGTTGCATAAGGTTATCTGATGAATTCCAGCCTTGCCGCCAGTGAACAATCTGGCGAGACCACCATCGCATCGCATTACCGTAAGATCCTGATCAGACGCTTCATACTGGCAGGCATACTTCTGCTCTGTATTGTCTGCTCCTTAATCCTGGATTTCACACTCGGTCCGTCCGGAATCTCCGTTTCCACGCTCTGGCACACCCTGGTTAATGCTGCAGGTGCAGATGCAGGAACACGTGTGATTGTCTGGGATTTACGCCTGCCCTTTGCGTTGATGGCTGTCGCCGTCGGTATGGCGCTAGGACTGGCCGGGGCAGAAATGCAAACCATCCTGAATAACCCACTTGCCAGCCCCTTTACGCTTGGTGTGTCTTCTGCGGCATCTTTCGGTGCAGCACTGGCCATTGTGCTGGGCTTAGGCATTCCGGGTATTGCTGATAAGTGGTTTATTCCCGCGAACGCTTTTGTTTTCGCACTGCTGGCCTGTTTTATTCTTGATGGCATCAGCCGCTGGACGCGCGTGGCAACCTCTGGCGTGGTGCTCTTTGGCATCGCACTGGTATTTACCTTTAACGCCCTGATTTCCATTCTGCAGTTTGTCGCCAGTGAAGATACCCTGCAAGGGCTGGTCTTCTGGACCATGGGCAGCCTGGCTAGAGCCTCATGGGATAAACTCGCGATCCTGGCCGTCGCGTTGGTGATTATCGTGCCACTGTCGTTGAAAAACGCCTGGAAGCTGACGGCACTACGCCTGGGCGAAGATCGTGCGGTGAGTTTTGGCATTAACGTGAAGAAACTGCGCCTGACCACATTGTTACGCATCAGCATTATTTCCGCGCTAACGGTTGCCTTCGTCGGCCCCGTTGGCTTTATCGGCCTGGTTGCGCCGCATATCTCACGCATGATGTTTGGCGAGGACCATCGTTTTTATCTGCCTGGCAGTATGCTGATCGGCGCGCTGGTGCTCTCCCTGGCATCCGTATTTTCCAAAAATATCGTGCCCGGCGTCATTATTCCCGTCGGTATTGTGACTTCGCTGGTGGGGGTCCCGTTCTTCCTCAGTATCATTATTCGTAACCGGGGGAACATATGACCGACGGCCTTCGCGTACACGACCTGCACACTGGTTATCGCAAGAAAAAGATCATTGCCGGACTAAATACGCCATTGCTTCCTCGCGGACAAATCACGGCTCTGCTTGGGCCGAACGGCTCCGGGAAATCAACCCTTTTGCGCGCACTTGCAGATTTAAACCCCGCCCAGGGACAACTGCTGCTGAATGGCGACGATCTGATGACGTTGCCCTCGGCGAAACGGGCGCAAAAAGTGGTTTATCTGCCGCAATCCTTACCCCAGGGCGTGCATCTGCATGCGCTGGAGTCAGTGATTGTCGCTCGACGTGCCAGCGGTAATGATTCCGGCCATAACGCCGAACAGGAAGCCTACGCCATCCTCGACAAACTGGGCGTAGCCCATCTGGCGATGAGCTTCCTTGACCAGCTTTCCGGCGGACAAAAACAGCTGATTGGCCTTGCTCAGTCGCTCATCCGCCAGCCGGACCTGCTGTTGCTCGATGAACCGTTAAGTGCGCTCGACCTCAACTACCAGTTTCACGTGATGGATATCGTCGCCCGTGAAACGCGGTTGCGTAACATCGTCACCGTGGTGGTGATCCACGACATCAACATTGCGTTGCGCCATGCACAATATGCCCTGATGCTAAAAAGCGGCGAACTGATTGCCAGCGGCATTCCGGGAGAGGTTGTTACCCCTGCGAATCTGGCGACTGTATATGGCGTCGATGGCCGGGTGGAATACTGTTCCCGTGGGCTACCACACGTGGTGGTCGACGGGTTAACACCATAAGAAAAAAGAAGACGGGGAAAACATGACGCTAAAAAAAATCATCGCGGCCGCGGGTGGCCTGGCATTACTCCTTTCACCTTTTATCGCCCAGGCACAAAACTGGCCGGTCACGGTAAAAGACCGGGATAACCGCGAAGTGACGATTCAACACGAACCGCAACGCATCATTTTGCAGGACGGGCGGGACATTTTCGCCCTGGCATTGCTTGAGCGAGATAATCCGTTCGCGAAAGTGGTGGCGTGGAACAACCTGCCGAAAAAGCAGGATACCGAAACCTGGAACGTTCTGAAGCGCCAGTGGCCGGAAGCGGAGAAGATCCTCGACATGAAGTTTTCCGATCAGGGAAATGTGGATCTCGAAACGGTGATCTCTCGCCAGCCAGACCTGATGATCGCTCAGCTTCGTGCTAAACCTTCGCTGGTGCAAAGCGGCGTGCTGGCAAAACTCGACGCGCTGCATATTCCGGTGGTGTTCGTTGATTACGAATTGCATCCGGTCGAAAACACCCTGCCAAGTATCGCCTTACTGGGTAAAGTCATGGGCCAGACCGATCGCGCTCAGGCCTATATCGATTTCTATCAACAGCGACTGGATAAAATCCACCAGCGTCTGGCGTCAGCAACGAAGAAACCCCTGGTCTTTATCGAACCGATTGCCGGTGTCGGTGGGCTGGATAATGGCTGCTGCTTTACCCACGCACGCAACGGTTGGGGCGGGCTGGTCGAAGCCGCTGGCGGTACAAACATTGGCTCGCAGTTGCTGCCAGGGGCAACCGGTAATGTGTCGGTAGAAAAAATTATCTCCCTGAACCCCGATTACTACCTAATGACCGGCTCTAAACGCCCGGGCAAAGGCACGGCGATTATCCCGTTTGGCTATAACGTTCCGGCGGCTGATGTTACTGCCGCGTTCAACGCCTTAGTGGCACGCCAGGGTGTTGCCAACATCCCGGCCGTTGCCGAAGGCCACACCGGGGCGTTGTATCACCACTTCTACAACAACCCGTACAACATCGTCGCCATTGAAACATTGAGTAAAATCTTCTACCCGACGTTGTTTAACGATGTTGATCCTCTGGCGGATTACCACGCCATTATCAAAAACTTTACCCACATTCCGGATGACAACATCATTCTGAGCTATACCCCTTCCCACTGATCGTCAAACGCCATCCCCGGATGGCGCTTTCTTTCAACCTCAGGTCAACAGCCCTTCTGAATACCTTGTTATCTCTGTGTCTTTCCAGGAAACTCGATGTATAAAATAATACATAACGAGATAATTTCATGGCTAATGGAAAAATGAAGTATGCCCTGGCAGCGGTTGCGCTGCTGCAATGTACATCTGTAGCGCTGGCGAAAGACATTCGGGTCACCTATGCCGGATCGATGGGTAAAGTGATGGATCAAGGTCTGGGCCCGGCATTCGTAAAAACGGAAAGTGGTGATTATCAGGGTCAGGGGCAAGGCGCGTACGGGATGGCACGCCTGCTGGCAAGCCATAAACATGAGGCCGACGTTTTTGTCTCTATCACTCCGGGACCTATGCAGATCCTCAAAGATGCGGGGCTGATTGATGACGCCGTACCAGTAGCCAGCACCAGCATGGTGGTGGCGTATAGCCCGAAAGGCAAACACGCCGCGCAGTTTGAGGAAGCCAGCCAGAAGAAAGACGGCTCATGGCTGAATCTGCTGGCACAAAAAGATATCTCCTTCGGCCGTACTGATCCGTATGTTGATCCGAAGGGGCAGAATATCGTCTTCACCCTTCTTCTGGCTGAGAAGTACTACAAGATGCCTGGTATCGCCGACAAGATTTTAGGTTCACTGCAAAACCCGGCGCAGACTCATCAGGAAGGTGGCCTGCTGGCACGCCTGGAAAGTGGCCAGGTGGATGCAGCGGCAGGGTATGAGAGCGAAGTGCGCTCGGCTCATCTGCCGTATGTCGCGTTGCCGGATGAGATCAACCTGAGCAACCCGACGATGGCGAAACAGTGGTATGACACCGTTAGCTTCACCATAAACGACGGCCAGGGTAAAGACCAGGTACTTCACACCCAGCCGATGGTGTTCTACGCCGCGGTACTGAAAAATGCACCTAACGGTGTGGCGCAAGGCAAAAAATTCGTCTCCTTCATGCAAAGCGCTGAAGGTCAGAAGCTGTTTAAAGAGTACGGCTACGCGGGTCCGAAAGGAGACAGTTTATACGCCCGCTAAGACGTCCGGGCTGGGTCGCGGGGTGGTTGTCACTGCCCGCGATCCTGCTGCTGAGCATCCCGTTCATTACGCTGTTGAGCGTTACGCCGTGGCATCATCTGCAGCTTGCCTGGCGGGATGATCACGCCATTGTCGTTTCGATGGGGCTCGGTCTTCTGGCGCTTGGGATCATCATAACGATCGGCGTACCGGCTGCCTGGTGGCTCTCTCAGGCAACCGGACGAAAACGGATAATAGGCGAACTGCTGGTGATGATCCCCCTGCTAACGCCACCACTGGCAATGGGTATTTTACTGGTGTCGGCCTTTGGTCCGTATGGTCTGGTCGGTCAGTGGCTTTCATTGCTGGGTACAACGCTCGTCAACAACCCGGCGGCGTTTGTGCTGGCACAGGTCTATGGAGCATTACCTTACTTTATCGTGGTGGCCCGCTCGGCTTTTGCCACCGTCCCCAGGGCTATCCTCGAAGCTGGTCAGACGCTGGGGGCATCAGGCTGGAACCGCTTCCGTTTTCTGACGCTTCCTCTGGCCATGCCTGGGCTTGCATCAGCCGTTACACTGGCATGGGTGCGCGCTGTGGGCGAATTTGGCATCGTCATGATCTTTGCTTACTTTCCGCAGGGCATACCCGTAAAGCTCTACACCAATCTGCAAAATGATGGCGTCGATGCCGTGTATACCCTGCTGTGGATGCTGCTTATCGTGACGCTTCCCCTGCCGATGGTCTGCTTTGTTCTCGGTAAACGGGCGTCAAGGGGGCGGCAACAGGCTTAACGAGCAAACACAGGGGCTTCCAGCGGTTTTTGACGCAGCCAGACGCCTAATGCCAGTCCCATCAGTGACAGTGCCAGTACATACCAGGCGGGAGCCATAGGCGAAACGCCCATTAACAGGGTAACGGCAATCGGCGTTAAGCCACCGAAAATGGCATAGGAGACGTTGTAAGAGAACGAAATCCCGGTAAAGCGCACCTCTGGGGGAAACGCCCGCACCATCACATAAGGCACTGCGCCAACGACCCCGACACACAATCCCACCACGCCATAGAGCAGGAACAGCTGTTCAGGATGGCTCCCTGCAAGATGGTAGAACGCCCAGCTTGATACCGCCAGCAACACGCTACCGACGATAAACGTCAGGCTTGCGCCAATGCGATCCACTGCAACACCGGCCGTCAGACAACCAACGCAGAGCATGATAGTGGCAATACTGTTTGCCTGAAGCGTTACTGCCGGGGCGAAGCCATACTGTTTTTGCAACCAGACGGGTGACATCAAAATAACCACCACGATACCCGCCGACAGCAACCAGGTAAGCAGCATCGATACCACCACAGCTTTTTTATGATGTACCACCACTGATTTTACCGGTAGCTCCTGCGCCAGCGCTTTACGCTGCTGCATCTCCAGGAAAATAGGCGTTTCCTGCAACCAACGACGCAGATACATAGCAACCAGACCGAACACGCCCCCCAGCAGGAAGGGAATGCGCCAGCCCCCGTCATGAACAGCCTGTGGCGTCATGCTGGTATTGATAATCGTGGCAACAACAGATCCAAGCAGGATACCGACCGTCAGGCCCGCCGTTAATGTTCCGCAGGCAATGCCGATGCGGCGCGCGGGTACATGCTCGGCGACAAACACCCAGGCACCAGGCACTTCACCGCCAATCGCCGCACCCTGAAGGATACGCATCAACAGCAATAATAAGGGAGCAATGATGCCCATCGTGGCATAGGTTGGCAGCAGGCCAATCGCCAGCGTGGGGACGGCCATCAGTAATATGCTGAGGGTAAACATTTTCTTACGCCCAACCAAATCGCCAAAGTGAGCCATCACAATCCCGCCCAGAGGGCGAGCAAGATAGCCAGCGGCAAAAATACCGAATGTCTGTACCTGACGCAGCCACTCTGGAATATCCGCCGGGAAGAACAACTCTCCCACGACGGCAGCGAAGAAAACAAAGATGATGAAATCGTAAAACTCCAGCGCGCCGCCAAGTGCCGCAAGCGTGAGCGTTTTATAGTCCTGACGATTCAGAGGTCGGGTGTAATGTGACATAGCGAACCATTGTTATCAGCGTTGTGGATTTATTTTTACAGAAATCGTAAAGAAAAAATTACTATACCGTAAATCAATCCACACGCTACCGCGGCTGTAGCTAATGTCACATATTTGTTAACTTCAGGAGATTGTCTCGCGACGTGCGCTTTTAGGACGAAAAGCTGCTACGATCTGTGGGTCAGTTTCCACATAGGGGCCCTCCAGCAACTGTATACAATACGGTACACTTGCAAAAATTCCTGGCACAACCACGCGACCATCTTCTGCTTTTACCCCTTCCAGCGTCTCTTTAATCGATTTAGGCTGGCCTGGCAGGTTAAGGATCAACGCCTGTTTGCGGATCACGCCAACCTGACGGGACAAAATAGCGGTCGGGACAAAGTGCAGACTGATCTGGCGCATCTGCTCGCCAAAGCCAGGCATTTCACGATCGGCAATCGCCAGCGTGGCATCCGGTGTGACATCGCGGCGTGCAGGCCCTGTTCCCCCGGTAGTGAGGACAAGATGGCAACTCATTTCATCCACCAGCTCGCACAGCGTCTGCTCGATGATCGCCTGCTCATCAGGAATCAATCGGGTCTGGATTTCAAAAGGTGTCGTCAGCACGTTACCCAGCCACTCCTGAAGTGCGGGGATGCCTTTATCCTGATAAACACCGCTGGAGGCGCGGTCAGAAATCGAAACTAAGCCGATGCGTAAGGTATTCATATCCATTCCATTCAACCAATACAGATGATGAGGAATGATACACGCAGAGGGGAAAATCAGACAGGGTACTTAAGAAGTAGCGTGACCGGGACCCCGGTCACGCGCAATGATTACAGCAGGTCGCCGATCATTTTTTCCAGTTTTTCCTGGTCAACAGCAAACTTACGGATACCGTCCGCCAGTTTATCTACCGCCATTGGATCCTGGTTGTGCTGCCACAGGAACTCGGATTCCGTGATGCGCTCTGGGCGCGCTTTCACTTCACCGGTATAGGACAGTTTACGCTCCAGCGCACCTTCGCTTTCTGCCAGCTCTTTCAGCAGTGCAGGTGCGATGGTCAGACGATCACAGCCAGCCAGCTCGATGATTTCGCCAACGTTACGGAAGCTTGCGCCCATCACGACAGTTTCATAGCCGTGCTGTTTGTAGTACTCGTAGATCTCAGTAACAGAAACAACGCCTGGATCTTCAGATGCTGCGTACTCTTTCTTGTCGGTGTTGGCTTTGTACCAGTCCAGAATACGGCCCACGAACGGAGAAATCAGGTAAACACCTGCTTCTGCACATGCACGCGCCTGAGCGAAGGAGAACAGCAGCGTCAGGTTACAGTTGATACCTTCTTTTTCCAGCTGCTCTGCTGCGCGGATACCCTGCCAGGTTGAAGCCAGCTTGATCAGGATACGATCGTTGCTGATACCAGCATCGTTGTACAGTTTGATCAGGTGTTTGGCTTTCGCGATTGACGCTTCGGTGTCGTAGGACAGACGCGCATCAACTTCAGTAGAAATACGACCCGGAACCAGTTTCAGGATTTCCAGACCGATGTTTACAGCCAGTTTGTCAGTTGCATCCACAACCTGCTGCGCGCGATCGTTGCTCTGCGCTTTCGCCCAGGTCACTGCGTCGTCGATCAGTTTACGATACTCAGGGATCTGCGCGGCGTTAAGGATCAGAGAAGGGTTAGTTGTGGCATCCTGCGGCTGATACAACTTCATTGCCGCGATATCTCCGGTGTCAGCTACGACAGTGGTGAACTGACGAAGGGAGGTCAATTTATCCGTCATGATAGTGTTTCTCTTTTAACGTGCCCTGGATAATTCACGCGACCGACAGCTTGCCAGCAGCGGAAAAATGACAGGTTTACTTGTTAGGGGGATGTAACCGGTCTGCTCTGATGATAACACGACAGAGGGGTAGCGCAACCGCAGACAGTGCGCTTAGCCATAGTATGATAAACTCAGAATATTAACAGCCTGCTAAGTAACAGCATGGTCAATCAGTGGTAGCGCTTACATATTCACTTTGGCATCAACAAGAGGGACGTTAATGCCTGATTTCCTCTCATTTATCAACGAAATCCTCTGGGGTTCGATCATGATATATCTGCTACTGGGAGCAGGTATATGGTTCACGCTTCGCAGCGGTTTTATTCAGTTTCGTTATATTCGCCAGTTTAGCAAAAGTCTGAAAAACAGCGTCAGTCCACAGCCTGGCGGACTCACCTCATTCCAGGCACTCTGCACCAGCCTTGCTGCGCGCGTCGGCAGCGGCAACCTGGCGGGGGTGGCATTAGCCATTAGTGCTGGCGGCCCAGGCGCTGTTTTCTGGATGTGGGTCACGGCAATAATCGGTATGGCTACCTCCTTCGCCGAATGCTCACTGGCTCAACTCTACAAAGAGCAGGATAAAAACGGCCAGTTTCGAGGTGGACCGGCGTGGTACATGTCCCGAGGCCTGGGAATGCGCTGGATGGGCATTCTCTTCTCGCTCTTTTTGCTCCTGGCTTACGGCCTCATTTTCAACACCGTACAGGCGAATTCTGTCGCTCATGCGTTGCGCTATGCATTCAGTTGCCCGGAGTGGCTTACCGGAGCTGTACTCGCGGCATTCACGCTGTTAACCATGACAACAGGCATCAAAGGTGTAGCACGTTTGATGCAGTGGATGGTTCCGGCAATGGCGCTTCTGTGGGTAGCGGCCGGACTGTTTGTCACCGTCATGCATATCGATCAGTTGCCCGATGTAATTGCGACGATTTTTCAAAGTGCCTTTGGCTGGCGAGAAGCTGCGTCTGGCGCACTAGGCTATACCATCAGTCAGGCGTTGACCGCCGGCTTTCAGCGCGGAATGTTCTCTAACGAGGCAGGAATGGGATCAACGCCAAATGCAGCCGCTGCAGCCGCATCGTGGCCCCCTCACCCGGCCGCGCAAGGCATCGTTCAGATGATTGGTGTCTTTACAGATACCATCGTGATTTGCTCCGCCAGCGCCATGATTGTGCTTCTTGCAGGCCCACTTCCACACGCATCTGGAACCGCCGGGATCCAGCTGGTTCAGCAAGCGTTGGTCAATCTGGCCGGGGGGTGGGGAGCAGGCTTCGTCTCGCTTATCGTTATCCTGTTTGCCTTTAGTTCAATAGTGGCAAACTACATTTACGCCGAAAACAATCTCATCTTCCTGCGTCTCGATTCACGAAGAACCCAATGGGTATTGCGTCTTGGGGTGATCCTGATGGTCATGGCAGGGTCGTTGCTCAGCTTGCCACTCGTCTGGCAACTGGCAGATGTCATTATGGCGCTGATGGCAATCACTAATCTGACGGCAATTTTATTGCTCTCTCCGGTCGTGACGCTTATTGCCCGGGATTATCTTCGCCAGCGTAAGCTTGGCGTACAACCTGTCTTTGATGCGTCACGTTACCCTGAAATTGAGTCGCAAATTGCGCCTGGTGCCTGGGATGATTTGCCACGGCAATAACAGCCATCGATCTATTCAATGCGTTTTTTTGCTAAAGTCGCTCTAAATTTCCTGCAAGGACTGGATATGCTGATTCTGATTTCACCTGCAAAAACGCTCGATTACCAGAGCCCGCTCGCAACCGATCGTTATACCCAGCCAGAACTGCTGGACTATTCGCAACAGTTGATCCACGAGGCACGTAAACTCTCCGCGCCACAAATCGCCTCTTTGATGAGCATCAGCGATAAACTGGCGGATCTTAACGCCACCCGTTTTCACGACTGGCAGCCCAACTTCACGCCGTCGAACGCTCGTCAGGCACTTCTGGCCTTTAAAGGCGACGTTTATACCGGCCTTCAGGCGGAAGAGTTTAGCGAAGCCGACTTCGATTTTGCTCAGCAACATCTGCGCATGCTATCCGGCCTGTATGGCGTCCTGCGCCCACTGGATCTGATGCAACCTTATCGCCTGGAAATGGGCATCCGTCTGGAAAATGCAAAAGGCAAAGACCTCTACCATTTCTGGGGCGAGACCATTACCGATAAGCTGAATGCAGCGCTGCAGGCTCAGGGCGATAACATCGTGATCAATCTGGCCTCTGACGAGTACTACAAATCCGTGAAACCGAAAAAGCTGAATGCAGAGATCATCAAGCCGGTATTCCTGGACGAGAAAAACGGTAAGTTTAAAGTGATCAGTTTCTACGCCAAGAAAGCGCGTGGGCTGATGAGCCGCTACATCATTCAAAACCGCCTGACGAAGCCAGAACAGTTAACCGGGTTTAACAGCGAAGGATATTTCTTTGACGAGGAAACGTCAGGGAAAGGTGAACTGGTGTTTAAGCGTCACGAGCAGTAATACATTTCCCCCGCCGCCTGGCGGGGGAAAAGATTAATGGTGTTTCCAGTCCGGGCCAGGACGATGATCATCACGATGGTCGTCATGGCGGTCATCATGACCACGATGTTCATCATGCGGATGCCAGCGGTTGTCGCGCCATTCATAATGTGATTTCCACCAGTCATGGTCGCGCCAGTGGCCACCATCCCAGTAATGCCCACGATTATCCTGATCGCCTATCTGTAGTTTTACCGCAGGGACAAGTGTGATTTCTGCAGCCTGTACCGCCATGGGAGCGACCAGCATCAGCGAAAGTGCCAGCAGAGCAGGTTTCAATGTAGACATAGGTTACTCCTTATTAATCTTGCCCAACGTGGGCCGATGTAAGGAGATTACGTGAGGGGAATCGGGGATGTTATTCTCTGCAATCCTAATCTCTAAGTGACCGCATTTATTGGGAATTTCTACTTTATTCCTGCTCAATCTCTCCTTAATTTCTCCATAAAAAGGCCGGGTGGCAAAGATGCCTGACCCGGCCTGTTATTGATGCTGCTTGATACCCGGTGGCGCGTCACTCACCGGGCGAAAAAAATTACGCGTTGGTCATCATCAATTTACGCAGTGCCGAAAAATCCGCAGGCAGATTGTGAGACAGCAGCGGCAGATCAGCGCGGTCTGCCAGCTCTTTTGGCAGCGGCAGCGATTCACCCAGGATCTCATCCACACTTTCTTTAAACTTCGCTGGATGCGCCGTTCCGAGGAACAGACCATATTCACCTGGATTCAGTTGGTCGCGCAGAGCGCGGTAAGCAATCGCCGCGTGTGGTTCAGAAGTGTAGCCCACCGCTTTAAGTTCACGCATCGTCGCTTTAGTGGTTTCATCCGTCACAGCTGCATAACCCAGATCGCCCAGACGCCAGACCTTACGGCGGAACAGCTCTTCCACACGTGGCCAGTTGTTTGGCTGGCTCACGTCCATGGCGTTAGAGAGTGTTGCCTGAGTCGCGTGTGGCGCCCATTTCCCGTCTTGCAGGAAACGTGGCACGGTGTCGTTAGCATTGGTGGCAGCAATAAAGCGTTTTACTGGCAGACCCAGAGATTTCGCCAGTAAACCTGCCGTCAGGTCGCCAAAGTTGCCGCTTGGCACAGAGATCACCAGTTGATTACGGGCTTCCTGTGGCAGTTGTGCAACCGCTTCAAAGTAGTAACAAATCTGCGCCAGAAGACGACTGATGTTGATCGAGTTTGCCGAGTTCAGACCCAGCGCAGTTTTCAGTTCTTCGTCATCAAAGGCCTGTTTAACCAGCGCCTGGCAGGCATCGAAATCACCATCGATCGCCACAGTTTCAATATTGCCGCCGAGAGTACAGAACAGTTTTTCCTGCAATGGGCTGATTTTTCCCTGCGGATAGAGGATCACGACACGAACGTTTTTCAGACCATAGAATGCGTGTGCCACTGCTGCGCCGGTATCACCGGATGTTGCCGTCAGGATGGTGACAGGTTTGTCACCGCTGATATGGGTCAACATTTGCGCCATAAAACGGCCGCCAAAATCTTTAAAGGCCAGTGTTGGACCGTGGAACAACTCCAGGCAGCCCACATCTGGCTCGACCGGATTGACCGGCGCCGGGAACGCAAATGCCGCGCGCACGCGTTCTTCCAACTGCGCCTGTGGAATTTCATCGCCAATAAACGCCGAGAGAATTTTCGCACTGCGGGTGACGAAATCCAGCTTGAGCATCTCATCAATTTCCGTCAGCTGAAATTCCGGCAGATCGTGCGGGAAGAACAGCCCCTGGTTTTTACCTAATCCCTGCGTGACTGCCTGCGCGAAGTTGACCTGCTCGTTATGATCTTTAAGGTTGTAGAGTTTCATTATTTATCCCAGTACTCGTGCGCCAGCCGTGTCCAGACGGCAAATATGAACAAAGCCTTCCTGATTTTGCAGGTAGTGTTTAGAGAGCCACTCAGCCACGCGCTGCGCGGTGTCAGGCTTATCGCATAATGCAAACAGCGTTGGGCCGGAACCCGAAATCCCGCACGCCTGCGCACCAATATCCAGTGACGCTTGCCGCGCTTCGTTGAACCCTGGCAGCAGCTTCGTGCGATACGGCTCAGCAATAACGTCTTTCATTAATTTCGCTGCAAGCTGTGGCTGACGGGTGTAACAGGCATGGATAAAGCCCGCCAGATGGCGGCCATGCGCAATACAATCCTGACGACGGTACTGAGCAGGCAAAATCGCACGGGCTTCGGCGGTAGACACTTTAATGCCCGGATACGCCAGCACCCATAACCACTCATCAAATCCCGGAACTTGCTGGCTGATGATGCCGTTTTCTTCAATCATCAACTGCATGCCGCCGAGGAAACACGGAGCCACATTATCGTAGTGGATGCTGCCGGAAATCCGCCCTTCCAGCTCGCCCATTAATCCCAGCAGGCGGTTGTTGTTAAGCGGCTTACCGCAATGCTCATTCATGGCAACCAGCGCAGCAACCACAGAACAGGCACTGGAGCCAAGCCCGGAGCCGATCGGCATACTTTTTTCCAGCGTCATGGCGACGGGCACATTTTTGCCGATCTCCTGACAGAATCGCTCCCAGCACTGATACACAATATTCTCGCGCGGTTCTGCCGGCAGTTTGCTGGCAAAGCGGCCAATGTTATTCAGACTAAAGCTGTCTGCCGCTTCTACCGTAACGGTATCACCCAGCAGCGAACCATTGACCGGCGTCACCGCCGCACCCAGCACATCAAATCCGACGCTCATATTGGCGCTGGAAGCCGGGGCATAAACTTTCACCATGTTAAACTCCTAACTTCCATGACAGGGTCCGTAGCAGATCGGCAAACACACCCGCAGCCGTCACATCGTTCCCTGCGCCATAGCCGCGAAGGACCAACGGTAATGGCTGATAATAGTGGCTGTAAAACGCAAGGGCGTTTTCGCCGTTTTTGACTTTGAACAGTGGATCGTTCCCGTCCACTTCAGCGATCTTCACGCGGCAAACGCCGTCGTCTTCGATATTGCCAACATAGCGCAATACCTTGCCTTCATCACGGGCTTTCGCCACTCGCGCAGCAAATGCGTCATCGAGTTGTGATAGATTGACCATAAATGCACTAACGTCACCGCTGTCGTCGAACCCTGCGGGAAGCACAGGTTCGATAACGATATCAGACAGTTCCAGTTCGCGTCCGGTCTCACGTGCCAGGATCAGAAGCTTACGCGCCACATCCATTCCAGAAAGATCATCACGAGGATCGGGTTCGGTAAAGCCCATTTCACGGGCAATGTTCGTTGCCTGAGAAAGACTCATGCCTTCATCAAGCTTCCCGAAGATGAATGACAGCGAGCCAGACAGAATACCGGAGAAACGCAGCAACTCGTCTCCCGCATTCAGCAGGTTTTGCAGGTTTTCGATAACCGGCAATCCCGCCCCGACGTTGGTGTCATACAGGAACTTGCGACGGGACTTACTGGCGGCCAGGCGCAGCTGGTGGTAGTAATCCATTGACGAGGTGTTCGCCTTTTTGTTTGGCGTGACCACATGGAATCCTTCACGCAGGAAGTCAGCATACTGATCCGCCACCGCCTGGTTGGAAGTACAATCGACAATCACCGGATTTAGCAGGTGATACTCTTTGACCAGGCGGATCAGACGCCCCAGATTGAAAGGCTCTTTCGCCTCTGCCATCTCCGCCTGCCAGTTCTCCAGATTCAGACCGTGCACATTGGTCAGCAACGCTTTTGAATTCGCGATACCACACACGCGCAGGTCAATATGTTTCTTCTTTAGCCATGCCTGCTGGCGCTTTACCTGTTCGAGTAACGCACCTCCGACGCCCCCCACGCCCACCAGGAACAGTTCAATCACCTGGTCGGTGTTGAACAGCATCTGATGCACGACACGGACCCCTGTCATCGCATCTTCGTTATCAACAACAACGGAGATAGAGCGCTCTGACGAGCCCTGTGCAATGGCGACAATGTTGATATTGGCGCGCGCCAACGCGGCAAAGAACTTGGCAGAGATCCCGCGCAACGTGCGCATGCCATCGCCGACCACGGAGATGATCGCCAGACGTTCCTGGATAGAGAGCGGCTCCAGCAGCTCTTCTTTCAGCTCCAGATAGAACTCTTCTTCAAGCGCGCGGCGAGCACGCAGGCAGTCAAGCTGGGGAACACAGAAACTGATGCTGTACTCGGAAGAGGACTGGGTGATCAACACGACAGAAATACCATTGCGTGACATCGCGGCGAAGACTCGTGCAGCCATGCCAACCATGCCTTTCATGCCGGGTCCCGATACGCTAAACATCGCCATGTTGTTCAGGTTGGAAATACCTTTGACCGGCAGTCCATCCTCATCAGTGCTCGCGCCAATCAGCGTACCCGGCGCTTGTGGGTTACCGGTGTTTTTAATCAGGCAAGGAATTTGGAACTGAGCAATTGGGGAAATCGTACGAGGGTGAAGAACTTTAGCGCCGAAGTAGGAGAGCTCCATCGCTTCCTGATATGACATCGACTTCAACAACCTTGCGTCCGGAACCTGGCGCGGGTCACAGGTATAAACGCCGTCGACGTCAGTCCAGATCTCACAACAATCTGCACGTAAACAGGCCGCCAGCACTGCAGCAGAGTAATCAGAGCCGTTACGGCCCAGCACTACCAGTTCACCCTTCTCGTTTCCAGCAGTAAACCCAGCCATCAGGATCATGTGGTCAGACGGAATTTTGCTCGCGGCAATGCGACGGGTCGATTCGGCTATATCAACGGTCGATTCGAGGTAATGGCCTACCGCCAGCAGTTTTTCTACAGGGTCGATCACCGTGACGTTATGACCACGCGCTTCCAGCAGGCCCGCCATGATAGCGATAGAAAGTTTCTCACCGCGACAGATCAGCGCCGCATTGATGCTATCCGGGCACTGTCCCAACAGGCTGATCCCATGCAGGACGTGTTTGATCTGTGCAAATTCATGCTCAACAACGGTTTTCAGTTGTGCAAGCGGGAAACCAGGCTGAAGATCAGCCAGCCCTTGCAGAAGCTCAGCGAAAATACGCTCGGCGTCGCTGATGTTCGGGAGTGCATCCTGTCCACCGATGGTCTTCTCAATCATCGCCACCAGATGGTTGGTGATTTTCGCAGGGGCAGAAAGCACGGTTGCCACCTGCCCCTGCCTGGCGTTGCTCTCCAGGATATCGGCAACACGCAGAAAACGTTCTGCATTTGCCACTGATGTACCGCCGAACTTCAACACTCGCATGGTATTACCTCATGATCTTTAGCCGAAAAAAAAGCCCGCACTGTTTAGGTGCGGGCTTTTTTCTGTTTTTCCTGTACGCGTCAGCCCGCATCGTTACCTGTGGTAATGATGATGGTTGTTGTAATGGTGGTGATGCTGATGCGTTTCATGGATGTTGTGTACTCTGTAATTATTATCTGTCTGTGCTGTATTCTTTTAGGGTTAAAGGATTAGGCATCTTAAGTCAATAAATTTTTAATTTGATCACAATTCGGGATACTCTCACGACCCGCTGCTTGCACATTTATTTTCATCCGAAAACTCCAGACTCACCCTCCGTTATTAGAGGGTTTCTCCATATCGAAAACTTATGACAACATTTTACTCGGTCAATTTTTTTTCAATATCGTGCAGTAATCGGTGCAACATTGCCGTATCCCGCTGCTCAAGACGCCCCAAACGTTGATGCAACCAGTCGGCCATTTTCTGATCGTCGGCAACGCCCAGTTGCGACAACAAACTTTGGGCACGCGTGCGCAAAGCTGACAATTGGTTTTCATCCGTGGCGATCGCCTGAGGGGAAGCAATTTGCATTAGCGATGATAATTGATAGCAATAAACCATCACCGCCTGCCCTAAATTCAGAGAGGGGTAATCCGCCACCATCGGTACGCCAGTCAGCACATCGGCCAGCTCCAGCTCTTCGTTGGTCAGCCCCGAATCTTCACGGCCAAAAACCAGTGCCGCCTTCGTCAGCCACTGGCTTTTCTCCGTCAACAGAGGAACCAGTTCCTGAGGTGTCGCATAGTAATGAAACTTTGCGCGGCTCCGCGCAGTGGTGGCGACGCTAAAGGATATGTCATGCAACGCCTCAGCCAGCGTACGGTAAGTGGTTATATTATCGAGAATATCACCGGAACCATGAGCCACCCAGCGCGTGGCAGGTTCAAGGTGCGCAACGCTGTCAACGATACGTAAATCGGTAAAACCCATGGTCTTCATGGCACGCGCCGCAGCGCCTATATTTTCTGCTCTTGCTGGTGCAACCAGCACTATCGACAGATGCATTTATGCTCTCTTTTTAATCAGTTAGCGCGTAAAAGTGTGATACCCATCAACATATTACGCAGCACGAATTTACAAATTTGCAACACCAATCACCGAAATAGCGTTTCATAACAAATTAAAAACGCTAAACTATTTTGAGACTGAACAATCGGTTAGAATGTTAATAGATACGGCTTATCCCTATGTTTAATAATGATAATACCCGTATGAATGCCAAGTCCCGATTGGATTCGTAATGTTTATCAATCAATATCCGCAACTAGTTGGTTTATTGAAAATTTGTGACAAAGGCTAGCATTCAGATACGATGATTTCATCAAACTGTTAACGTGCTACAATTGAACTTGATATATGTCAACGAAGCGTAGTTTTATTGGGTGTCCGGTGTCACTTAGCCTGTTATGTTGCTGTTAAAATGGTTAGGATGACAGCCGTTTTTGACACTGTCGGGTCCAGAGGGAAAGTACCCACGACCAAGCTAATGATGTTGTTGACGTTGATGGAAAGTGCATCAAGAACGCAATTACGTACTTTAGTCACGTTAGGCCGGTCATGTTAATTTGCGACATGCATCAGGCAGGTCAGGGACTTTTGTACTTCCTGTTTCGATTTAGTTGGCAATTTAGGTAGCAAACATGCAGACCCCGCACATTCTTATCGTTGAAGACGAGTTGGTAACACGCAACACGTTAAAGAGCATTTTCGAAGCAGAAGGCTACGATGTCTTTGAAGCGACCGATGGCGCAGAAATGCATCAGATCCTTTCTGAAAATGATATTAACCTGGTCATTATGGACATCAACTTGCCTGGGAAAAACGGCCTTCTTCTGGCGCGCGAACTGCGTGAACAGGCGAACGTCGCATTAATGTTCCTGACAGGCCGTGATAACGAAGTTGATAAAATTCTTGGTCTGGAAATCGGCGCGGATGACTATATCACCAAACCGTTTAATCCTCGCGAATTAACCATTCGTGCACGTAACCTGCTGTCCCGCACCATGAATTTGGGCACGGTCAGCGAAGAGCGTCGTAGCGTAGACAGCTACAAATTCAACGGCTGGGAACTTGATATCAATAGCCGGTCGCTGATTAGCCCGAACGGTGAGCAGTACAAACTGCCCCGCAGTGAATTCCGCGCCATGCTGCACTTCTGCGAAAATCCGGGCAAAATTCAGTCCCGCGCAGAGCTGCTGAAGAAAATGACCGGTCGCGAGCTGAAGCCACACGACCGTACCGTGGACGTCACCATTCGTCGTATTCGTAAACATTTCGAATCTACGCCGGATACGCCGGAAATCATCGCCACTATTCATGGTGAAGGCTATCGTTTCTGCGGCGATCTGCAGGAATAATCCCCCCCCCTCAACGCATTAAAAAACGGCGCTTTTGCGCCGTTTTTTTTATTTCCAAATCCGCATAGCATCATTATCCACGTCCGTCGGTGGAACCGCACGTTTAGCCTGAGAAAGTGAATACCAGTCAAAATGGCGGGTCAGGTACATCACCGTAAACAAGGCCAGTGCCAGAACCGCAGAGCCCAGCAGTAACGCGCTATCCTCGGAACGGAGCAGGAACCACATCACCACGTCCAGCCCCAGTAGCGCCAGAACAAACATACCGCTTCGCTTCCCGCTCTTTAATACCGCCTGCAGATAGACTCCATTCATCAACACCCCGACGAGACTGGCCGTAATCCAGGCCTTTGTGAATCCGACATGCTCTGACAACGCCAGCAACACCAGATAAAACAGCACCAGCGACAAGCCCACCAGAAGATACTGCATCGGATGAAGGCGCAGCCCGGTTAAGGTTTCAAAGACAAAGAAGGCCATAAAGGTCAGGGTGATAAGTAAAATCGCGTACTTAATTGCGCGGTCAGTCAGTTGGTACTGGTCGGCAGGCGTCGCGACCGTCACGCTAAATGCCGGGATCGCATGCCATTCCGGTATTTCCCCATCACTGAACTGGCTTTCCAGATTGTTGGCAAACCAGCTACTCTGCCAGTGAGCCTGAAAACCCGATGCACTGATTTGGTGTTTAACAGGCAGGTAGTCTCCCATAAAGCCCGGATGTGGCCAGTTACTATTGAGAGTAAGTTCGCTGCTACGGCCCACCGGAACCACAGAGAAACTGCCGGTTCCCGCCAGATTGAGCGTCATATCCAGGGCGAATGTTTTCGAGGCCATCACTTTGCTGGTCAGCGGAATATGCACACCGGGCAATTGCCCTGACACTCCCGAGCCAGGCTCCACGACTAAAGTCTCATCGCCGATCTTCGACACATTAACCGCGCCAATTCCTCGCGCATCCCCCACGCCTACCGTAATAAAGGGTTGTCCCAGGGTTATCGTTTCGCCTTTGAGTTGCGCCAGTTTTTCGGTAGTAAACTGCGCTTTTATACTCAGCTCGTTATTCCAGATCTGTCCGTCGTAAATCCCGATACTTCGTGATTCAACACGCTGATTACCTTCAATAAGTAACGTGTCTGGTAACAGAAAATGGAGGTAACTCCGTTTGTACTCAACCTTTTTCTTTTCCTCAATCTTGTAGTAAATCTCCGTTACCGGAATGGCAATCAACGGGCCAACGAGCTGTTGTGGGCCACTGGTGCTTTGGCGAAGCGTATTTTCAACATCGTTGCGGTAGCTCACCCGCTCCGAAATCAAATTACTGACCATAAACAGCGGGATTAATAAGAGCAGGATGCACCCTAAAAGGGTGCTGACTTTCCAGAACAGGGGGGATTTCATCTTTACGTCTCCTTTGTAATAAGGAGATCGTAACGCCGCAGTGTGGGGTCAGTTTGAAGTTATGTGAAGGGACGGTGAAGTGTCAGCGTGGCTATCACACCGCCTTCATCCCTGTTTTGCAACGTAATCTCGCCCTGGTGCAGACGCGCAACTTCCTGCACAAAGGCCAACCCAAGCCCACTGCTCTTCAGGCCGTTATCACGCGGAAGCGAGTAAAAACGCTCAAAAATACGCGCAAGGGCATAATCCGGGATCCCACTGCCCGTGTCGGTTACACTGAGCCTTACCCGCTGTTTCTCCTCGTGAGCAGCAAGCGCTATCGCGCCACCTTGCGGTGTAAAGTCAATCGCATTATCGAGCAAATTCCCCAGCGCTTGTTCCAGCAGATCAACATCCCCCGTAACATGGCACTGCGCGGACTGGCAGGTCAGCATGATGTTTTTGGCGGACAAGATCGCAGATCGCGCATCGGTAAGCCGCGTAAAAAGCATCGCCACATCCAGCGTGACGGGAACGATATCCACTCTATTCTCAAGCCGCGCCTGAGCAAGCAGCTTTTCCACTAACGACTGCATACGCGCATTTTGCACCAGTATGTTATCGATAAACCGCGCAGCTACCTGAGGAGGCGGCTGCTCCGCCAGAATTTCTGCCGCCCCGCGAATGGCTGCAAGCGGGCTTTTCAGCTCGTGAGTCAGCGAATGAACATAGTGTTCGATGTAGTTCTTCCCTTCCAGGCGAATACGCATATTCTCCAGAGCCTGCGCCAGCTTCCGCAGTTCACTGCTGCCAGGATCCGGCAGCGGCAAAGGCGCGTCATGGGTTACCGAATCCGCGTAACGAGACAACGTGCTGATCGAGCGATTAATCCACCCTGCCACCACCAGCCCAATCAGTAACGCAATCCCCAGCAGTGCTCCACCCGCCCACAAAATGCGACGTTCACTACGGTGGATAACCGGCGCCATGGCGCTATTGGGTTTCCCTACCGATAGCACACCAATAATTTTGCCCTGGTCCACAATTGGCGCAGCAACATACATCACTGTGCTTTCCGGATCATCAGGGTGGCGCTGGGTACTGCGCGCACCGTATTCCCCACGCAACGTCAGCCAGACATCGTTCCAGCGAGAGTAGTCATCGCCTACCGCAAGCCCCGCAGAATCAAATACAACCCGCCCCTGTGCATCGGTCATGTAAACGTGGTACTCATTGCGCACTTTATGGATGCCGCTGATATTGGCGCGAAAAGGCCGCTGATGGAGTTGCGAAAAAGCCTGTGCCACACGCCCGTGTAGCGGATCGCCGGAGAGCAAATCATCGCGTCCAACCTCCGCCAGCAACGTCGCAGTGTCGATCAATGTCCCTTCTGTTGCCCTGCGTACGCCGGGTTTAACCTCCTGAACAAAGATCGACAGCACAAACCAGGCGGCGATCGCCACGATCAGGAAATAGCCCAATAGCAACCGCATCCCAATGCGCATTAGTACAGCCCCAGGCTATATCCCATCCCGCGATGCGTACTGATGGGAGAGAGTTCGTTATTCACCGCACGCAGTTTCGCGCGCAGGGTTTTAATATGGGTATCAACCGTCCGATCAAAGCTGTCGCCTTCGTCTCCCCACACTTTGTCCATTAACTGCTGACGTGAAAATACGCGCCCCGGTGCAAGCAGCAATGTTTTGAGCAACAGGAACTCGTAGCGCGTGAGGGATAACGCTTCCCCATACCAGCTAATGCGGGCGGCGGGTTCGTTCAACTCAAACTCCCCGATACGAACGATATCCGAAGGCGCGGCTGACTTCTGCATCCGCCGTAAAATCGTCCTCACTCGCGCACAGACTTCGCGCGGGGAAAAAGGCTTCGCCACATAATCATCAGCCCCGATTTCCAGACCAAGCAGCTTATCCACTTCATCACTGCGAGCCGTCAGGAACAGCACCGGCAGTGAGGGATGTTGCGCCAGCAACTGACGGCACAGCTCAAACCCGCTGATATCAGGCAGTCCTACATCCAGAATGGCCAGCGCAGGCATCTGCCGACGCGCATCCTCCAGTACGGGTAAGCCGCGTTCAAACGCCTTCACCGCAAAACCTTCCTGTTGAAGCATGTAGATAAGCGTCTCCGCAATACTGATTTCGTCTTCAACCAGCCAAATCAACGGTTGCTGCATGGTTCATCCCTGAGTTAGCGCCACGGCATAATCGGTACGGCGCTGAGCGCATTTTTGGGTGAGCCATCCACCACTTTGTCGGAATACGCCAGATAGGCGAGCGTGTTGCGTGTCGCATCATAGAAGCGCACGACCTGCAGTTTCTTGAACACTAACGAGGTCCGTTTCTGGAATACCACGTCCCCCTGCGCTTTGCCGTTTTTGATTTTGTCACTCAATTCAACCGGCCCCACCTGCTGACAGGAAATCGCCGCGTCGGAGGTGTCCTCAGCCAGCCCCAATCCACCTTTGATACCGCCCGTTTTTGCGCGGCTGATGTAGCAGGTGACGTTTTTCACATCAGGATCGTCGAACGCTTCGACCACAATCTTGTGGTCAGGGCCGAACATTTTGAACACGGTATCAACGGAACCGATTTGTTCCGCCTGTGCCATACGGCCAACCATCAGCAACAGAGCGGTGAAGATCAATGTCTTGTATTTCATATTGTTACCATTCTTTAAAATTACAGTGAGCGATTATTCAACACGTTAGACAAAAATGTAGCAAGATCACAGGATTAGAAAATAAAGGTCCATAATGTGCTGCAAAAAGCATTAATGCACAAAAAAAACACCGAATGCTAAAACATCAAAAAATGCTATTATCCGCTAACCTGATATCAGGTATCTGCTGTTTTAAGGATGAGGATAGTATATGGATCAGGCTGGAATTATTCGCGACCTGCTTACCTGGCTGGAAGGTCATCTTGACCAGCCTTTGTCACTGGATAATGTGGCGGCAAAAGCAGGCTATTCCAAGTGGCATTTACAAAGGATGTTCAAGGATGTCACTGGACATGCTATCGGTGCTTATATTCGCGCACGTCGCCTTTCGAAATCCGCAGTTGCGTTGCGGCTTACTGCGCGTCCGATTCTGGATATTGCTCTGCAATACCGTTTTGATTCACAGCAAACCTTCACCCGAGCCTTTAAAAAACAGTTTTCATTGACGCCAGCGCTCTACCGCCGTGCGCCAGACTGGAGCTCATTTGGTATGCGCCCGCCGCTGCGACTCGGTGAATTTGCGATGCCAAAACATGAAATTATCACGCTGCCTGAAACCCACCTGATCGGCACGACGCAAAGTTATGCCTGTTCTCTGGAGCAGATTTCCGAGTTCCGTCACCAAATGCGTGTTCAGTTCTGGCGCGATTTCCTGAGCCATGCGCCCGCCATCCCACCGTTGCTGTACGGTCTGAATGAAACGCATCCAAGCCAGGAAAAAGACGACGAACAAGAGGTGTTCTACACCACGGCGTTAACGCCGGAAATGGCCAACGGCTATATCCAGGGGGCAAAACCGGTCGTGCTGGAAGGTGGCGATTACGTCATGTTCACCTACGAAGGGCTGGGAACCGGTGTTCAGGAGTTTATCCTGACCGTATACGGAACCTGCATGCCAATGCTGAAGCTGAACCGCCGTAAAGGTCAGGACATTGAGCGTTACTATCCGGCAAGCGACGTTAAACCGGAAGAACGCCCAATCAATCTGCGGATGGAATTCTTAATCCCTGTCCGCCGCTAACGCTGCAGTTCGTCCAGCGCAGGGGCATCGAGATGCGAAATGTCCCCTGCCATTTCCACAACCCATCCTGACGCCAGCCACTGGCTTTCCTGATAGTCGATACGGGAAAGAGAGCAGTTACGCAGACGCAGACGGCGCTCCGCATACGCAGGAAGGCCCAGGATGGTGCTGACCAGACAACCCAGCGCAATACCGTGGCTGACTAACAACGGACGGCTTCCTGCCGGAAGCTTCAGGCACTCTTCCAGCGCAGCATGAACGCGCACGCTCAGCTCCTGCATTGACTCACCTTCAGGAATACGACCGTCTTCCGTACCGTTTACCAGCGTACGACGCCAGCCTTCTTCCTTTTCCGTCAAAGAATCGATGTGGCGTTTTTCCAGCACGCCCATATCCAGTTCGCGAAGGCGTGGGTCAAGCACTACATCGCAACCACAGGCATCAGCGATAATGCGCGCAGTCTGCTGTGTACGACCTAAATCACTGGAAATCACGTGAGTGATCCCCAATGTTCTGGCACGCTCTGCCACTTGCCATGCTTGTTGCTCACCCTTTTCGGTGAGAGGACTGTCTGATTGGCCTTGAATACGTCGCTCGGCGTTCCACTGGGTTTCACCGTGGCGAACAAGGTATACCTGTAACATGCTTTTTTTCCGTTATACTGCGATGAGTTTTTTTTGAATCGAGCTTAATTATGCACCATGTTGTCTCAGCTACCACTAATCCTGCCAAAATTCAGGCAATTCTAAGGGCATTTGATGAGATCTTCGGCGAAGGATCCTGCCATATTGACGCTATAGCCGTCGAGAGTGGCGTTCCTGAACAGCCGTTTGGAAGCGAGGAAACGCGTGCTGGCGCACGAAATCGTGTTGCGAATGCAAAGACCGCTTGCCCTCAGGCCGATTTTTGGGTTGCGATTGAAGCAGGTATCGACGACGGCGCAACATTTAGCTGGGTGGTCATTGAAAGCCGTGAACAGCGCGGCGAAGCTCGTTCGGCTACACTGCCGTTACCGAAGGTTATCCTGGAAAAAGTGCGTGAAGGTGAAGCTCTCGGGCCGGTGATGTCACAATACACCGGCATCGATGAGATTGGCCGTAAAGAAGGCGCGATTGGTGTCTTTACTGCCGGTACGCTGACACGCTCAAGCGTCTACCATCAGGCAGTGATCCTGGCCTTAAGCCCGTTCCATAACGCGATTTACCGCTGAATATCCAACAACACCGATTCCAGCCACTGACGTAACTCGACAGGGGCGGATTTCAGGCTGTTTGAACCGCGGGTAATCGTCGCAATACCCGCGCCAAGCTCATTTTTCAGCTCGCGCTGGCTCATTTCACCGCGCAATAACTCTTCGATGATCCTAACGCGTGTCCCCAACGCTTCACGCTCGTCGGGCGTGAGCATCAGTTGCAACAGAGGTAGATGCAAATCCTGATCGTAAGACTGACGGAGCAACTCCACGAAACGAAGCCACTCCTGATTGCGTTGCTCGGCCATCGCCGATGAATAAGGGGAATGCTGGGTCATGTTATGCCGCCTGTTGTACTCTTTAGCGAGTACAGCATAACACAACCCACGCCGATCAGTAACGTCTCTGCCACTCAGCATCGCTCATCAGGGTATCCTTTTGCCCCATGAAGTAGCGATAGTACGCGTCATAAGCCAGTACGTTCTTCACATATCCGCGCGTTTCGGAGAAGGGAATACTCTCCACAAACGCCACTGCATCAATACGTCCAGCACTGTTGCCGAGCCAGGTACGAACACGTCCAGGACCCGCATTGTATGCCGCAGAGGAGAAGATGCGGTTATTACCAAACTGCTGATAAACATACTGCAAGTAGCTCGTACCAATGTTGATATTGGTATCCGGGTCAAGCAACTGTGATGGACTGCTGTACCCTGGAATATTGAACATCTTCACTGTATGCGTCGCTGTGCCAGGCATGATCTGCATCAGGCCGCTGGCCCCTACCGGAGAGCGAACTTTCGGGTTCCAGGCGCTCTCCTGACGGGCAATCGCCATGGCATAGCTTTGCGGAATATCTTTGCCACTGGTATAGCGATCGAAAAGGTCTTTATAGGCTAGCGGGAAACGTTCTTCGAGATGATCCCACAACTTCCCGGCGATCGTCGCCTGCACGCTTAGATCCCACCAGTGGTTATCAAAGGCATAACGCGCCAACTGGGCTTTTTCATCCGTAGTACGGCTGGTGACCAGATTGGCCCACTCGCTACGCGCGGTGTTATCCATATTCCAGTACATCAGCTCGCGAACGCGCGCCATCTCCGGGCCTTGTGTCAATGCGGGGCTGGCGTTGGCCGGTGCTTTATCAATCCGGAAAGTATACTCTTCACCCAGACGCTGCGCGGCAGCCATTGGGTAGAACCCGCGCTGCTGCATCAGTGAATGGAGGATCTCTTTAGCTTCGTCATCACGGCCACGCTCCAGCAGCAGGTCGGCCTGCCAGTAGCGCCATTCATCTTTTTCTTTAGCTTCCATAGGAAGACGCGCAAGCCAGGTATTAAGCCCGCGACGATCGCCGCTGCCCAGCGCCATACGTACGCGGCGCTCTACCAGCGAAGTGGAACTGGAACGCATCACCGCATCATCACGCCAGCGTGCCTGCTCGTCGGTCACGTCCGTGCCCATCAGCCGCCACGCCACTATATCGCGCAGTTCCTGAGTCTGATCCTCGTTAAGCTGCTGTACCTGTACCAATTGTGGGATCATCAGCCGTGCATTTTCCACATCATCACGCGCAACACTGGTGAAGGCCACTGCGGCCATCTGACGCGAAAAATCAGTTGCGGCAACCGAACGTGCAAAAGTCAGCACAGAGTTAGGATCATTTGCCAGCTGGATAATGGCAGAGGAGATGGTTTGGTAATCTGACGGCATCTGCCCCGCCAGCGCCGTTACCAGCCGGGTATTTCCGGCCTTCATCGCCAGCCGAATGCGTTCCAGGTAGGCCAGCGGATCTTGCTTGCCGGAGGCACGCCATGCACCGAACAGCGAATCACAGGCATTAGGCTGATTTTTCCCGGTTAACCACAGGTCTTTAGCGCCACTCCACGCCTCTTCTTGCTGCCCTGTGGCCCATTTGGCGTAGTAAAAGTTACACTGTGCTTCGGTGGTATTGGGTTTTTCCGGGCTGAAGGCCAGCAGTCCACGCCAGTCTTCGCGGCGCGCCAGCTCGTTCACAAAACGCGATTGCAGCGTTCGCGCAGGCGGCAGTGTCGGGTTGGCCTGAATAAATTGATTAACAGCGATCGTCGTTTGATTCATCAGATCATCTGTGATCTGGCGGTATTCCAGATACGGATACAGAGGATAATCTTTTAACGTCGGCATCAGTGCCTGAACGGTATCCATCTGCTTATTGTCCCACGCCTGCTTAATTTGCGCGTAGCGGTTACGTTGTTCATCCAGTGAATCGGCGTGCGCCGCATGGCTTATCGTCAGCACACATACGCTGGCAGCCAGCAGACGCCAGACCACCTGTTTGGCTCTTTCCACAAGCTCTTCCTCATTGTTTTTTTTCGTCAATTGCAGCGTCTTGCCGCATCAAAGTCTACTTAACTTATGCTAACCAGGCATCCTTCAACGCGCCACGTTGTGGACACTTTTTTACCTTTCTTGCGCGTTTTAACACTCCCGGTGTTCCTGGCTGGGATTAGGCGCTGAAAAAGGCTACACTTCGCAGCTGTTATCTATTCTCATCACGATAAAAGAGGCGAAGTCCAACGTGGCTCAATTCGTTTATACCATGCATCGTGTCGGCAAAGTGGTTCCGCCGAAACGTCATATTCTCAAAAATATCTCGCTGAGCTTCTTCCCGGGCGCAAAAATCGGTGTTCTGGGTCTCAACGGTGCCGGTAAGTCCACCCTGCTGCGCATCATGGCCGGCATCGATACAGACATCGAAGGTGAAGCACGTCCGCAGCCCGGTATCAAGATCGGTTACCTGCCGCAGGAACCCAGGCTGAACCCGGAACATACCGTGCGTGAATCCGTTGAAGAAGCCGTTTCTGAAGTGGTTAACGCACTGAAAGGTCTGGATGAAGTGTACGCGAAGTACGCCGAGCCTGATGCTGACTTCGACAAGCTCGCGGCGCAACAAGGCAAATTTGAAGAGATCATCCAGGCGCACGACGGTCACAACCTGAACGTGCAACTGGAGCGTGCAGCTGATGCCCTGCGCCTGCCTGACTGGGATGCCAAAATCGAGAAACTCTCCGGTGGTGAACGCCGCCGCGTCGCGCTGTGCCGTCTGCTGCTGGAAAAACCAGACATGCTGCTGCTCGATGAACCAACCAACCACCTGGATGCAGAATCAGTGGCATGGCTGGAACGTTTCCTGCACGATTTCGAAGGGACCGTTGTGGCAATTACCCACGACCGTTACTTCCTCGATAACGTGGCTGGCTGGATCCTGGAGCTGGACCGTGGTGAAGGTATTCCGTGGGAAGGTAACTACTCGTCCTGGCTTGAGCAGAAAGATCAGCGTCTGGCGCAGGAAGCTTCTCAGGAAGCGGCTCGTCGTAAATCTATCGAGAAAGAGCTGGAGTGGGTTCGTCAGGGCGCAAAAGGCCGTCAGTCTAAGGGCAAAGCCCGTCTGGCACGCTTCGAAGAGCTGAACAACACCGAATACCAGAAACGTAACGAAACCAACGAACTGTTTATTCCACCTGGAGCTCGTCTGGGCGATAAAGTCGTTGAAGTCAGCAATCTGTGTAAATCCTATGGCGATCGCGTGCTGATTGACGACCTGAGCTTCTCCGTACCGAAAGGCGCTATCGTCGGGATTATCGGCCCTAACGGCGCAGGTAAATCGACCCTGTTCCGCATGATGTCTGGCCAGGAGCAGCCTGATAGTGGCACTATTACCCTGGGCGAAACTGTGAAACTGGCCTCCGTTGACCAGTTCCGTGATGCGATGGACAACAGCAAAACCGTATGGGAAGAAGTGTCTGGCGGTCTGGACATCATGCGTATCGGCAACACCGAAATGCCAAGCCGTGCCTACGTTGGCCGCTTTAACTTTAAAGGTGTTGATCAGGGCAAACGCGTAGGCGAACTGTCCGGTGGTGAACGTGGTCGTCTGCATCTGGCAAAACTGCTGCAGGTTGGCGGTAACGTCCTGCTGCTCGATGAACCAACAAACGACCTGGATATCGAAACCCTGCGGGCACTGGAAAACGCCATGCTGGAATTCCCAGGTTGCGCAATGGTTATCTCGCACGACCGTTGGTTCCTTGACCGTATCGCCACCCACATTCTGGATTACCAGGATGAAGGTAAAGTGGAGTTCTTCGAAGGTAACTTCACCGAATACGAAGAGTATAAGAAACGTACGCTTGGGGCTGACGCACTGGAGCCAAAACGTATCAAGTACAAACGTATTTCCAAGTAAAAGCAAACGGCAACGAAAGTTGCCGTTTTTTTTATGTTTTCTTCTCTTTCGTCGGGAGAGCATCCGGTGAGGGCATCAGGCTGTACCGCTATCCTCCCACGTAAAACTGCTTCACCTCATCAAACTGCATCGCAAAGTCGATATAGCTCATCAGCGCAGGCGAGTTAAGTTTGCGGCTCGGGTAGACCAACCACAACTCGTTCCCCGCCACATTCCACTCCGGTAATACCTCTACCAGCGCGCCCTTCCCAATCTTATCTTCCAGCAAAAAAGCGGGTAAGAGCGTGATCCCTGCCCCCGCTATGGCACTCTCCCTCGCATAGACCAGGTTGTCGGTAACATGCGTATTATCCGGCAGATAGCGATAGTCTTCACTTCCACGCTGTAAGAGCCATTCAGACCATGCTTTATGACTAATACAGCGATGCTCAACCAGTTGGCGGGGATGGACAAGATCCGCAAAGTTTGCCAGATACCCGGGCGATGCCAGCAAAAAGCGCGGGCAATCACCTATCATGCGGCCAATCAGGGATGAGTCCTGCGGCTTGCCTGTCCGTAGTGCGACGTCGAACCCGGCTTCCACCAGATCAACCACATCATCAGAGATGCTGACATCCAGCGAAACATCCGGGTAGCGCCGCTGAAATTCCGCATTCATATGTGCCAGCAGCGTTGAGCCGATCCCGGCGGGGCAGGTAATGCGTAGCCGGCCACTGGGGTTATCCCGCAGACGCTGAATGGCATATTCCGCGCGCTCGCTGGCAGCCAGCATTTCCCGGCAATGCACCAGATAGTGCTCTCCGGCAAACGTCAGATTGAGTTTACGCGTGGTACGGTTAATCAGGCGGATCCCCACCTGCTGCTCAAGCTGGCTGATACGCTGGCTGACGCTGGATTTCGGCAATCCGGCTTTCTGAGCGGCCGCCGTGAAACTGCCCATTTCTGCGACCAGCGCGAACAGTGCCATATCCTGAAGCTGTTTAAACATGATTGTTCACCTTATGCGAACACTTCGTTCTCGATTGTCCATCTTATCACGCCACTGGTCACTGAATAGACTAACCTCACTACAACGCATCCTATTGAGGAGTTCCCCATGTCTGTTAAAGCAATTGCCATCAACCCACAAAATCCCTCCGCGTTTATTGAGTTGTCACTGCCAATGCCAGAGCCGGGTGAGAACGATCTGCTGGTCGAGGTGAAAGCCGTCTCCATCAACCCTGTTGATACGAAGATTCATGCCGGTATTGTCAAAAATGGCCTCAAAGAACCCCGCATTCTGGGCTGGGATGCCAGTGGCATCGTGAAAGCCGTTGGTGCTGGTGTGACCGAGTTCAAACCTGGCGACGAGGTGTGGTATGCGGGAGATATTACTCGTCCCGGCAGTAACACAACCCATCAGCTGATTGATGCCCGTATTGTTGGGCACAAGCCAAACACCCTCGACTGGGCATCTGCTGCGGCTCTGCCGTTAACTGCGCTGACAGCATGGGAAGGTTTGTTTGAGCGATTAAATATTCAGGATGCGGGATCGGATAAAACACTGTTGATCATCGGCGGCGCTGGTGGCGTGGGATCGCTTGCGATCCCATTCGCGAAGCACAACAGCAACGTGACCGTGATCGCCACGGCATCACGTGAAGACTCCGCCCAGTGGTGTCGCGATCGTGGAGCCGATCAGGTGGTGAATTATCACGATCTGAAAGGTGAACTGGCAAAACAAGGGATCACATTTGTGGATTATATTTTTATCCTGAACGACACCGATGGCCACTGGAACGCAGTCAGTGAACTGATTGCGCCACAGGGACACATCTGCACCATCGTCGAGAACGAACATCCTCTGGATCAAAATAAACTGAAATCTAAATCAGCCACACTGCACTGGGAATTTATGTACACCCGCAGCATGTATCAGACAGCGGATATGGCTCGTCAGGGCGAGATCTTAGATGCGGTAGCGAAGCTGGTAGATAACGGTGCGGTGGAAAGCTCGCTCAGTGAAACGCTGCACGGATTGAGCGTCGAAAGCATCAGCGAAGCGCACCGAAAAGTGCTGGATGGGCATATGCGCGGGAAAGTGGTGGTTGAATTCTGACTGGTTTGTTCCCCTCAACCTGATCCTCTCTCCCCTATGGAGAGAGGATCACACAAAGCTGTCTTTCCACCCTCGTCCCTTTGGGGATAGGGCTGGGGTGAAGGGGATTTACCCCTGTTCCCCCATCATCTCCTTCACCAGCTCTACGCAGCGCAGGAAACGGGAATCGTAGTCTGACTCTTCAACATGCACGAACGGCACGTTGTTCTCGCGAAGCATCTCTACCAGCATGGTTTGAAACTCTTTGCGGTCCACCGAACTACCAAGGCTACGCATGCCATCGGCCACCCACGGGGTGTTATTTTCCAGCAGGATCACCAGGTCAAAACGGTATTCATCAATCAACGCCTGCACAAACGGATGCTCGCGACCTTCGTATTTTTTACAGAACGCCTGGGTGGTGACGAAGTCAGTATCGATAAACGCCACTTTATTAGCGTACTTGACCGCAAAGTCGATGTACTGCGCGTGCCCAAGTGCGATTTTGTCGTAATCCGAATACTGGAGCGCCATCTCATCTCCCCCCAAATGGGAGAAGACATAATCACGCCCATACTCCCACGCACTGGTGGTGTTAAAAATATTCGCCAGCTTGTTGACCAGGGTTGATTTACCGCTCGACTCTCCGCCCAGAATCGCCACCGTACGCACAAAGAACGGTTTCACTTCCGTCGGGATATAATCCCAATAGCGGAACGGGTTTTCGCGGATTTGCCCCCCGCTGATGTTCATAAAGGTACGTTTAGGATCAATCAGTACAGTCTCTGTTCCTAAATGTTCGCGAAACTGTGGCGCATCAGACTCTTCAGAGGTGTAGATCCAGTTAGGGGCGATGCCCTTCTCTTCCATAAAAGCTTTAACGCCATTGCTCCACACATCCCAGCCGTGTGGATAGGGTTCCATCCCCTCTTCGTTAAAAGCATGAATACGGATATTTTTCTGATACTTAAACGTCTGGAGCAACCATCGCAGGCGGTCAGACACCGTTGGCTGCTGTGACATGGCGCTATCTTCGAACAGTTCGCGGTCGCGCTTTTCGTCATAGCCCATGATGATATGCAGCTCATCAACCTGGCTACAGGCGCGCTGAATCAAATAGATATGGCCAGTATGCAGCGGATAAAACTTACCGAACACCACGCCGATGTTCTTTTGCATACGCGGGAATTCAAGCCCCAGAAAACGGTGCAATGCTTCGAGTTTTTGCGCGCTGGGGCTTTTGATTTTTGCATTCAGCAGCTGGCTTAAATAGCCTTTGGTCATGCCGCTCGCCTCTGCCACCTGCTGCAAGGTGCAGCCTTTCTGGCGAATTGCGGTCTTAAGATAGTCAAATGACGACATACGTTATAGTGCCTCCTGCAAAATCGAATACGTAATTATAAGTCGTCAAAGACGTTTAACGCATCCGCGAGTTTCTTCACCCCAAAAACTTGCATGCCTTCCGGAATTTTTTTCGGTACGTTGGCTGCGGGAACAATCGCACGACGGAAGCCATGTTTTGCTGCTTCAGATATACGTTCCTGACCGCTTGGCACAGGACGGATTTCCCCGGCAAGCCCGACTTCACCAAAAACCACCAGATCTTGCGGCAGCGGCCTGTCGCGAAGGCTGGAGACCATCGCCAACAGCAACGCTAAATCCGCACTGGTTTCAGAAACCTTGACGCCGCCAACCACGTTGACGAACACATCCTGATCCGCCATCTGCAATCCGCCATGACGATGTAAAACCGCCAGCAGAATCGCCAGGCGGTTCTGTTCCAGACCCACCGCGACACGACGCGGGTTGCCCATCATTGAGACATCCACCAGCGCCTGGATCTCCACCAGCAACGGGCGCGTCCCTTCCCACAACACCATCACCGAGCTACCGGAGGTGACTTCATCACCGCGACTCAGGAAGATGGCCGAGGGGTTACTGACTTCTCGTAATCCTTGCTCAGTCATAGCAAACACACCCAGTTCATTCACCGCCCCAAAGCGGTTTTTATGGCTGCGCAAGGTGCGGAAACGGGAATCGGCGTCACCGTCGAGCATCACAGAACAGTCGATACAGTGCTCAAGCACTTTCGGGCCTGCCAGAGAGCCGTCTTTGGTGACGTGGCCGACCATGACAATCGCCACGCCACGCGTTTTCGCAAAGCGGGTCAGATAGGCGGCGGTTTCACGCACCTGAGCCACGCTGCCGGGAGAAGACTGTATATCCGCCATGTGCATCACCTGAATGGAGTCGATCACCATCAGTTTCGGCTGCTCTTCTTCCGCAATCATGCAGATCTGCTCGATGCTGGTTTCCGACAACATGTTCAGGTTACCGGTCGGCAAACCCAGACGGTGGGCACGCATCGCCACCTGCTGCAATGACTCTTCACCCGTGACGTACAGGGTCTTCATCTGCTCAGCGAGTTTGCACAACGTTTGCAGCAGTAAGGTGGATTTCCCCGCACCAGGGTTCCCCCCGATCAGAATCGCACTTCCCGGCACAACGCCGCCGCCCAGTACGCGGTCAAATTCTTTGAATCCGGTAGAGAAACGCGGCAGTTCTTCCAGGCTGATGTCAGACAGTTTCTGGACTTTCGAAACTCCTGCATTGCCTGCATAACCACTCAGGCGCTCGTTGCGGGCAACGGTTGGCGAAGCGGCCACACCACGCACTTCGGTGATGGTATTCCAGGCATGGCAGGCGCTGCACTGCCCCTGCCAGCGCGGGTAATCCGCCCCACATTCATTACAGACAAATGCGCGTTTTGGAGCTTTCGCCACGTTTTACCTCGTTATTTCTGATTCACGCTGCCCGACAGGATGCAGAACACCCCCATCAGATCGGCATGACGGATTGTCACTTCCGTCTTTTCGTTTACTTTTGGCTTGGCATGATAGGCGATACCAAGACCGGCAATTTTGATCATCGGCAGATCGTTTGCGCCGTCACCAATGGCAACTGTCTGCGCCACCGGGATCTCATATTTTTCGGCCAGACGCGTCAGCGTGTTGGCTTTATACTGCGCATCAACGATATCGCCGATCACGTGGCCGGTCAGTTTGCCATCCATGATCTCAAGCTCATTCGCCACCACAGTGGTCAACCGCAGCTTATCGCGCAGGTAATCCGCAAAGAAGGTGAACCCGCCGGACGCAATTGCCACCTTCCAGCCCAGCGTCTCCAGCTTAAGCACCAGTTGTGTCAGCCCTGGCATCAACGGCAACTCATCGCGTACCTGGCGCAGAATATTGGCATCCGCCCCTTTCAGGGTCGCCACACGTTGCCTCAGACTGGCGGCAAAATCCAGCTCTCCACGCATGGCGCGTTCGGTCACTTCCGCTACCATCTCGCCGCTGCCCACAAGCTTAGCAATTTCATCAATGCATTCGATCTGAATGGCGGTTGAGTCCATGTCCATTACTAACAGACCCGGCGTTTTCAGGTGCGGAATTTTACCAAGAGGCGCCACATCCAACCCGGCATCATGCGCCAGGCGCGTCGCGCGCTGCGTCAAAGAGCCAGCCAGGCGGATCACCTGGTAATCTTCCACACACCAGGCAGCCACAATCACCATGGCAGCACCCAGTTTGGTTTGATATTGCGTCAGGCGTTGCTTGTCCAGACCGCGTCCGTACAGCAGCCAGCCGCTACGACCCGCATGGTAATCCAGAGGCATTACCTCATCACCACTTAATGAGAGCGGCAATCCTGGCCATAAAGAGACATCTGTAGGCAGATCGCACCAGGTAATGTTCGGCATTGAAGCTCCTGTAAATTCGTTCGCGCCGGAAGGTTCCAGAGGGAAAATAACGCATGAGGCTACCCTGTAACCATCACTTCTGGCAACATTAAGCCGTAAATTTTCAGCAGGTGGAATATGGCTCGCGCAAAACTGAAATTCCGGCTTCATCGTGCCGTGATTGTCCTGATCTGCCTCGCGCTATTGGTAGCGCTTATGCAAGGGGCATCCTGGTTTAGCCAGAATCATCAACGACAACGTAATCCGCAGCTTGAAGAGCTGGCGCGGACTCTGGCACGTCAGGTGACCTTGAATGTCGCCCCGGCAATGCGGACTGAAACACCAGATGATAAACGGATAAGCCAGATATTACGCCAGTTAACGGAGAATAGCCGTATCCTGGATGCCGGAGTTTATGACGAAGAAGGTGACCTGATAGCCCGCGCGGGTGAGCACGTCGACGTGCGTGACAGGCTGGCGCTGGATGGCAAAAAAGCCGGGGGCTACTTTAACCAGCAAATCGTCGAACCCATTCAGGGGAAAAATGGTCCGTTGGGGTATCTGCGCCTGACACTCGACACCCATACCCTTCCCACAGAAGCAAAACAGGTGGATAACACCACCAACATTCTCCGCCTGATGCTGCTGCTCTCGCTGGCGATCGGTGTCGTGCTGGCTCGTACATTGTTGCAAGGTAAACGCACACGCTGGCAGCAATCTCCCTTCCTGCTGACTGCCAGCAAGTCCATTCCCGAAGAGGAAGAGGGCGAGAAGAAGGATCAGTGATAAAGTAGGCGGACGATTCGGAAAAGGAAATCTGCCATGACGACAACGTTACGCCTGCTTATCTCTGACTCTTACGATCCCTGGTTTAATCTCGCGGTGGAAGAGTGCATCTTCCGCCAAATGCCAGCCACGCAGCGCGTGCTGTTCCTGTGGCGTAATGCAGATACTGTGGTCATTGGCCGCGCGCAAAACCCGTGGAAAGAGTGCAATACGCGGCGCATGGAAGAGGACAATGTCCGTCTTGCCCGCCGGAGCAGCGGCGGCGGTGCAGTTTTCCACGATCTGGGTAATACCTGCTTCACCTTTATGGCAGGGAAACCGGAGTATGATAAAACCATCTCTACCGCTATTGTGCTCAACGCACTCAACGCTCTTGGCGTCACAGCTGAAGCCTCTGGTCGTAACGATCTGGTGGTCAAAACTGCAGAAGGTGACCGTAAAGTCTCCGGCTCTGCTTATCGAGAAACCAAAGATCGGGGTTTCCATCACGGCACATTATTGCTGAATGCCGATCTCAGCAGGCTGGCGAATTACCTTAACCCCGACAAGAAAAAGCTACAGGCCAAAGGAATAACCTCCGTGCGGGGTCGCGTCGCGAACCTTGTCGAACTGCTGCCGGGCATTACCCACGAACAAATCTGCGATGCCATTCGCGACGCTTTCTTTGAATATTACGGCGAGCACGTAGAAGCGGAAGTGATTTCACCTGATAACACCCCGGATCTGCCTAATTTTGCCGAGACCTTTGCCCGTCAAAGCAGTTGGGAATGGAATTTTGGCCAGGCGCCTGCATTTTCACATCTGCTGGACGAGCGTTTCACCTGGGGTGGCGTTGAGCTGCATTTTGACGTTGAGAAGGGTCATATTACCCGTACACAGGTCTTTACGGATAGCCTGAATCCGGCGCCATTAGAAGCGCTGGCGGCACGTTTGCAGGGATGCTTGTACCGGGCAGATATGCTGCAGCAGGAGTGCGACGCATTGATCGGCGATTTCCCGGAACAGGAAAAAGAGCTACGGGAACTGTCGGCGTGGATTGCTCTGGCTGTTCGCTAACAAAAAAGCCCGCTGGCGCGATGCTTAGCGGGCCTACACAACCGTAGGCCGGGTTAAGCGAAACCGCCACCCGGCACAACCGATCTTACTCTTTATCACCCAGCAGAACGGATTCCAGGGCGATTTTGATCATATCGTTGAAGGTCGTCTGACGTTCAGCAGCCGTCGTTTGCTCGTGAGTACGGATATGGTCAGACACGGTGCAGATGGTCAGCGCTTTTGCACCAAACTCCGCAGCAACACCGTAGATACCTGCGGCTTCCATTTCCACACCCAGGATGCCGTATTTATCCATCACATCAAACATGCTCGGATCTGGCGTATAGAACAGATCGGCAGAGAAGATGTTGCCCACACGTGCATCAACGCCCAGTGCTTTTGCCGCGTCAACCGCGTTACGCACCATGCCAAAATCTGCAATCGCGGCGAAGTCGTGGTCTTTGAAACGCATACGGTTCACTTTGGAATCGGTGCATGCACCCATACCGATAACCACATCACGCAGTTTCACGTCCATACGAACCGCACCGCAAGAGCCTACGCGAATGATTTTCTTCACGCCGAAATCAGTGATCAGCTCTTTGGTGTAGATGGAGCAGGATGGAATACCCATACCGTGACCCATTACGGAGATTTTGCGGCCTTTATAGGTCCCGGTGAAGCCCAGCATGCCGCGAACATTGTTCACTTCACGCACGTCTTCAAGGAAAGTTTCTGCAATGTGCTTCGCACGCAGCGGGTCGCCCGGCATCAAAACTACGTCAGCGAAATCGCCCATTTCTGCATTAATGTGTGGGGTTGCCATCGTTATATCCTTTCAGTTTTAAATGTACGAAGGGCGGGAATCTCCCGCCCAAGTCATCACAGCATATTCTTGCCGTAGTCCATTGGAGACGTGCCGAAGTACGTCGCCAGCGTCTGACCGATATCCGCGAAGGTTTCACGGTGGCCAAGTGAACCTGGTTTTACTTTCGGGCCGTACACCAGAACCGGAATGTGCTCACGGGTATGGTCAGTACCGGTCCAGGTTGGGTCACAACCATGGTCAGCAGTCAGGATCAGAATGTCATCTTCACCCACCAACTCCATCAGCTCAGGCAGACGACGGTCGAACAACTCCAGACCGGCAGCATAACCTGCGACATCACGGCGGTGACCCCAGGAGGAGTCGAAGTCCACGAAGTTAGTGAAGACAATGGTCTTATCACCCGCTTCTTTCATCTCTTTGATGGTGGCATCAAACAGCGCATCCAGACCCGTGGCTTTCACTTTTTTGGTAATACCGCAGTTAGCATAGATATCCGCAATTTTACCTACAGAAACCACGTGCCCGTCTTTCTCATCAACCAGTTTTTGCAGCACTGTTGGGGCTGGCGGCTCAACGGCCAGATCGTGACGGTTGCCGGTACGCTGGAAGTTACCTGCTTTATCGCCAATAAATGGACGCGCAATAACACGACCAATGTTGTAGCCACCTTCAGTCAGCTCTTCACGTGCGATTTCGCACAGCTCGTAAAGTTTATCCAGACCGTAGGTCTCTTCGTGGCAGGCAATCTGGAACACAGAGTCAGCAGAGGTATAGAAAATCGGCTTACCGGTTTTCATATGTTCTTCACCGAGCTGATCCAGAATTACCGTACCGGAAGAGTGACAGTTACCGAGATAGCCCGGCAGATTAGCACGCTTAACCAGCTTATCCAGCAGTTCCTGCGGGAAGCTGTTGTCATAATCAGAGAAGTAACCCCAGTCGAACAGAACTGGAACACCGGCGATTTCCCAGTGACCTGACGGAGTGTCTTTACCGGAGGAGAGCTCATGCGCCCAGGCATATGCGCCCACGACTTCAGCATTGCCCTCCATACCGGCGGCAATTTTACCGGTAGAACCTTCATGCGCTTTCACCAGCCCCAGGCGGGTCAGGTTTGGCAGATTCAGCGGGCCCTTACGGCCGTTGTCCGCTTCGCCTTTAGCACAGGCTTCAGCGATGTGACCCATGGTGTCGGAACCGACGTCACCAAAGCGCTCAGCATCTTCTGTTGCGCCGATGCCGAATGAGTCCAGCACCATAATAAATGCACGTTTCATAATTTTTCTCCGTACGTAGTGCTTCAAAAAATAGTGATCAGATCAGTATACAGCTATTCGGTGATACGACGATAGACGGTTGGTGTGGTTTCCGGTGCGCTGTCGTCAAGTTGAATGGCCGCTTTTACTGCCTTCGCCGCTTCCTGCCAGCTGTTTTCATCTTTTGCGTGGATCACAGCCAGCGGACGTTGCCCATCAACGCTGTCACCAAGGCGCACCATATCGGTAAAGCCAACGCTGTAATCAATGGTGTCAGAGGCCTGACGGCGACCGCCCCCCATCGAGACAACCGCCATGCCTAGCGCACGGGTATCCATTGCAGAAATAAAGCCTTCGGTATCGGCGTAAACCGCTTTGCTCAGCGTCGCAACAGGCAGGTATTTCGCGTAATTCTCAACAAAATCAGCCGGGCCTTTCTGCGCGGCAACCATACGACCAAAGATCTCAGCCGCTTTGCCGTTGTCCAGAACCGCCTGCAGTTTCGCGCGAGCTTCAGTATCGTCTTTAGCCAGCTTGCCAGAGATCAACATCTCTACGCACAGAGCCATCGTGACGTCGAACAGACGCGGGTTACGATATTCGCCCGTCAGGAACTGTACGGCTTCGCGAACTTCAACCGCGTTACCCGCACTGGATGCCAGCACCTGGTTCATGTCAGTGAGCAGGGCGGTAGTGCGCACGCCAGCGCCGTTGGAAACGCCAACGATCGCTTCAGCCAGTGCAGCAGAGAGTTCGTAAGTCGGCATAAATGCACCGCTACCGACCTTCACATCCATCACCAGCGCATCCAGGCCTTCTGCCAGTTTCTTCGCCAGAATAGAGGCCGTAATCAGCGGGATGGAGTCCACCGTCGCGGTAATATCTCGCGTCGCGTAGAAGCGCTTGTCAGCCGGAGCAAGAGAGCTGGTCTGGCCGATAATCGCCACACCAACATCTTTAATAATTTCGCGGAAGCGATTGTCATCCGGGAAGATATCGAAGCCCGGGATAGCTTCCAGCTTATCGAGCGTACCGCCCGTATGGCCCAAACCACGCCCGGAGATCATTGGAATGTAACCGCCGCAGGCTGCCACCATTGGGCCAAGCATCAGCGACGTCACATCACCCACACCGCCTGTAGAGTGTTTGTCGACAATTGGGCCATTAAGATTGAGGCTTTTCCAGTCCAGAACGGTTCCGGAATCCCGCATCGCCATGGTCAGCGATACACGTTCAGGCATCGACATATCGTGGAAGAAAATGGTCATCGCCAGAGCAGCAATCTGCCCTTCAGAGATGGTGTTATCACGAATACCGTTGATAAAGAAGCGGATCTCTTCGTCGCTTAATGCATGACCATCACGTTTTTTACGAATAATTTCTTGTGCGAGAAACACGGTAACCCCCGGGAATCAGGTTAAATGCGGCGGATGAACCCGCCGCAGGAAAAGAATCAGTAGCTGCTTGCGCTCTTGCCGTCGCCGTGACCCAGCGCTTTCAGCAGGCTAGCCAGCAGGCTGGATGCGCCAAAGCGATAGTGACGGGAATCCGCCCAGTCAGCACCAAACAGTTCGTCAGCAATGGCCAGGAATTGCTGCGCGTCTTCGGCTGTACGTACACCACCAGCCGGTTTGAAACCAACGGTTTTAGACACGCCCATATCGCGGATCACTTCCATCATGATACGCGCGCTTTCAGGGGTCGCGTTGACCGGCACTTTACCAGTTGAGGTTTTGATGAAATCTGCGCCCGCGTTGATGGAGATTTCAGACGCTTTACGAATCAACGCTTCTTCTTTCAGCTCGCCGGTTTCGATGATCACTTTCAGCAGCACGTTTGCCGCAGCACACGCCTCTTTGCATGCTTTCACCAGATCGAAACCGATCTGCTCGTTGCCCGCAATCAGCGCGCGGTATGGGAACACGACATCAACTTCGTCAGCACCGTAAGCAATTGCCGCACGGGTTTCCGCCAGCGCAATTTCGATATCGTCGTTACCGTGCGGGAAGTTCGTCACAGTCGCGATACGCACATCTGGCGTGCCCTGCTCGTTCAAAGTCTTACGTGCAATTGGGATGAAGCGCGGGTAGATACAGATGGCTGCAGTGTTACCTACTGGCGTTTTCGCCTGATGGCACAATGCGATGACTTTCTCATTGGTGTCGTCATCGTTCAGGGTGGTCAGATCCATCAGTTTCAACGCACGCAGGCTGCTTGCTGTTAAATCGGTCATAACATTCTCCAACGGCATCGCCGTATAAAATTTCACCTTGCGGGTCTGTGAGTATTCTAACATTCACCCGCATTCACACTTCGATATTCATCACAGTTAATGAAAACTTCGTACAAATTTGCATTGCTGTAATGAGATCAACTTCAAATTTTAATTCTGAAACCGCTGGCTAAAGCAGCGATCACCCGCGTCGGATCAAAAGCCACACCGGGATGAATTCCTACAATCGCCGCATCATCCGCAGAACAATAAAGGAAGCGAACATGTCCACCTTCAGACCCGATGCCCTGCAACAACGTTGCCAGCAAATTGTGACAAGCCCGGTACTGACGCCTGAGCAAAAACGTCATTTTTTGGCTCTGGAGGCAGAGAATAATCTCCCCTATCCCGCCTTGCCTCAGGCGGCCAGGGCCGCGCTGGATGAAGGTTTTATCTGCGACATGTTTGAAGGCCATGCGCCGTTCAAACCACGTTATGTTCTGCCGGATTACGCCCGGTTTCTGGCAAACGGTTCAGAATGGCTGGAGCTGGAGGGCGCAAAGGATCTTGATGATGCCCTCTCGCTATTAACCATCCTGTACCATCATGTTCCTTCCGTTACCTCGATGCCGGTGTTCCTGGGACATCTCGATATTCTCCTGCAACCATATGTTAGAATTCTAACACAAGAAGAGATCGATATTCGAATAAAACGTTTCTGGCGTTATCTCGACAGAACACTGCCTGATGCCTTTATGCACGCCAACATCGGCCCAAAGGATACGCCTGTCACACGGGCTATTTTACGCGCCGACGCAGAGTTAAAGCAGGTCGCACCTAATCTCACGTTCATTTATGATCCTGATTTAACACCGGATGACTTGCTGCTTGAAGTGGCCAAAAACATTTGTGAATGCAGCAAACCTCATATTTCTAATGGCCCGATGAATGATAAAATTTTCACAAAAGGCCGTTATGGTGTGGTGAGTTGTTACAACTCCCTACCGCTGGCGGGTGGAGGTAGCACGCTGGTACGCCTCAACCTGAAAACCATTGCTGAGCACAGTGAATCTCTCGATGACTTCTTCACTCATCAGTTGCCGCACTACTGTCAGCAACAAATCGCGATCATTGATGCCCGCTGTGACGTTCTCTATACGCAATCAGGTTTCTTTGAGAATAGCTTTCTCGTGAAAGAGGAGCTGATTGATGCCGATCGTTTTGTACCTATGTTCGGTATGTATGGCCTGGCAGAGGCAGTCAACGTCTTGTGTGAGAAAGAGGGACTTGAGGGACGTTACGGTAAAAACGAGCATGCTAATGCCCTCGGCTACCGTATCAGTGCTCAGCTCGCCACTTTTGTCGAAAATACCCCAGTGAAATACGGCTGGAAACAACGTGCCATGCTGCATGCCCAATCCGGGATCAGCTCCGATAGTGGCACAACGCCAGGCGCCCGACTCCCTTACGGTGATGAGCCCGATCCTGTTAGCCATCTGCTGGCCGTCGCGCCACATCACCAGCATTATCACTCGGGCATTAGCGATATCCTGACGCTGGAAGAGACCGTAAAACGGAATCCGCAGGCGGTCGTTCAACTCTGTCTTGGCGCGTTTAACGCTGGCATGCGCGAATTCACCGCCAACGTCGCGGGCAACGATCTGGTACGCGTCACAGGCTATATGGTGCGGCTGTCGGATCTGGAGAAATACCGCGATGCAGGATCACGTATCAATACCACCTGGCTCGGAGAAGAAGCCGCACGCAATACGTGCATTCTGGAGCGTCAACCACGGGTGATTAGTCATGAACAGCAGATGCGCTTTAGTTAGTCAGATTATTCCCTTCTCCTGTGTGGACGGGCCGGGCAGTCGTCTGGCCCTGTTCCTGCAGGGCTGTAACCTGCGCTGTAAAACTTGCCACAATCCGTGGACCATCGGACGCTGCAACGACTGTGGCGACTGTGTGCCCCATTGCCCGCATGGCGCGCTGAATATTCAGGCTGGCCGCGTCTGGTGGCAGGAGAGTGATTGCCACCAGTGCGATACCTGCCTTCACCTTTGTCAGCAGCAGGCAACGCCGATGGCACACACTTTTAATGTGGAGGATATCCTTGCGCAGATCCGCAAAACCGCGCCTTTTATCGAAGGGATTACCGTCAGTGGTGGTGAAGCAACAACCCAACTGCCGTTCCTGATCGCCCTGTTTACGGCGATCAAAACCGATCCAGCCCTGAAGCATTTGACCTGTCTGGTGGACAGCAACGGCTTGTTGGGGGAAACCGGCTGGCAAAAGTTGCTCCCCGTTTTTGACGGTGCAATGCTGGACCTAAAGGCCTGGGGTAACGAGCATCACCGTTTCCTGACCGGACGAGAGAACCCGCTGATTAAGCAAAGTATTCGCTGGCTGGCGCACCATAACCGTCTGACAGAACTGCGGTTACTGGTTATCCCTGAACGGTGTGATTATCTGGAGCACCTGAAGCCACTGACCACGTTTATCCTCTCTCTGGGAGATATTCCTGTACGGATCAACGCGTTTCATGCTCATGGGGTTTACGGCGAAGCGGCATTATGGCGAAGCGCCACACCAGATGATGTTGAGCCACTGGCACTGGCGCTGGAAAAACAGCAGATCACGGTGATCCGCCCTGCACTCTATCTATAGCCTGATACCAAACAGACCACCGGTATTACACAGCAACGCATTAGCAATCACATCAGCCGGTTCATGACGCAATTCACATAATGTGGCAAACACACGTGCCGCCTGCTCCGGGCGATTCGGTTGCCCCTGATAACCATTCAGCGGCATATCTGGTGCATCTGTCTCCAGCAGCAGCGATGCAAGCGGCAGTTGCGCCATGACGTCTCGCGTCTTGCTGGCACGCGGATAGGTAATCGTTCCGCCTACGCCAATTTTATAACCCATTGCAATAAAGCGCTGCGCCTGCTGCAGACTGCCCGAGAAACCATGCACGACACCTGTGCGCGGCAGGTTATGGCGTTTCAGGTGCATGGCCAGCCTATCGTGGGTACGTCGGGAGTGGAGGATCACGGGCAAATCATAACGCTTTGCCAGCCTGAGTTGCGCATTCAGGATCGTTTCCTGACGTTCAATGTGCGGATTGTCGCGGTAAAGATCCAGGCCGATCTCGCCAATCGCAACACACTTCTTGTCAGGCGTTTGCAAAAACGTTTCCAGCCTGTCGATGTGTTCGTCGAGATGCCGTTCTATAACGATCGGATGCAGACCAAGCGCGGCATACAGCGCACTATGCCGCCCGGCAAGATCTCTCACGCGCTCAAAATGAGCGGCTTCGATAGACGGTACGATAATCGCCTGCACGCCCGCATTTGCAGCTCGCTCAATGCTTTGCTCTTCATTGCCTGTGAAAGGCGGAAAGTCAAAATGGCAATGGGTGTCGACAAAGCGGTAAGTCACGCCAGATCCTCGTTATCAAAATGGGTGTCGTTGGCCTGTGGAATATCAACCAACGGCGTCGTCAGTACATCATTCGCCGTAACCGCTGGCGGGGTAATAATGCGTTGATGTCGCCGAATTGGCGGACGTTCAGCCAGTAGTTTACCTACCGTTGCCAGAAAATATCGTCCGCACAGCCGTCCTGTTTTATAGTCATCGCGAAGCGCAGGTAAACGGCTCCCCAGCGCCATGCTGAGAAGTGGTTTTGGCGGATAGATCTCTAAAATGCGCAGCTTGCCTGGTGGTTTTTCAATGAAACGCTGCATCTCACCGTAGCTGGATTCATGGCGCTTAGCGATATCAACAAGCGGTTGCAAACTGCTGTCACCCAGCCAGCGTTCCATACGTTTAAACCACTGCGGGGTATAATACATCTGCGATGGCACGGTGCGGATCACCACAATCGTTTTTGCTCCCCGGCGAGCGGCTTCCTGCACAGGAACTGCGTCGCTAATACCGCCATCAAGGTAGCTCACTCCGTCAAGAAGTGCCCCTGTGCGGTAGAACCCTGGGATCGCACTGGACGCGCGAATAATATCGAGCCAGTTCTCTTTCTGCGGCGAAAAATAGCCTGGCGTATAATCATCACCCCGGCTGGCGCACATCCAGAATGCTTTTCCGGTATCAAACAGACGCGATGCCGTGTCCATCGCCAGCGGCATCTGGCTCGAAGTTGAATCTAACAACCAGTCCAGATCGATAAGGTTCCCGCCACGCACAAACCTGACAGGATTGAAAAACTCCTTCGAGGTGGTATAGCGCATGATCACTTTGCGGGCATAGCCTGGCTGGTTACAGACATAAGCAGAAAGATTTTGCGCCCCTGCCGACGTACCAAAAAACAGGTCGAACGGGTTGAACTCCGCGCGCATGAACTCGTCCAGCACACCGGCGGTGAAGATACCTCTCTGCCCGCCGCCCTCACACACCAGTGCAAGCTGGCCTGGACGAAAAGGCTTTAACGCCAGCGGCGTAATATTGCCGAGCGTAACGGGAATTCGTTGTCCCACCACTGCCTTCCTGTTTTATTTGTTCTGTGAATAGACAGTAACGTACACCTTACGCAAAGCCCAAACCAGAAAAAGCCAGTCACAAGGACTGGCTTTGTTGTCGATTTGTTGATGTCAGCTAACGCTTTGCTAAGGACGGCGACGTCCGGTAAACAGGCTGACCAGGAACAGGATAATACCGACGACGAAGACAATTTTCGCCGCACCCGCTGCTGTACCTGCCAGACCACCAAAGCCCAGAGCGGCGGCAATTAACGCGATAACCAGAAATATAATGCCCCAACGAAACATAAGCCTCTCCTTACCATAGTTAATGTCGACCGCTTAATGTGAGCGCCCAGATGCTCACTTGCGTGATTCCAGATGTCGTTCTTATTTCGCTTTCAGATCGTTTTTGACGCTCTTCACACCATCAACGGCTTTGGCGATAGCTTCAGCACGCTCAATCTGCGCCTGAGAATCAACCGTACCGGAAAGCTGGACCACACCATCCGTGGTTTCTACTTTCACCTTCCGTGATGGCACGGTGTCATCTGCTAATAGTTTAGCTTTGATTTCACTGGTGGTTGCGGCGTCGCCTGCATAGCCTTTCACTGACGCGTCTTTTGCGTCGCGCACATGCAGCTTGTCGCTTACTGAAGTGACACCCTCAACGCCTTTCGCCACGCTGACCGCTTGTTCGGCCTGAGCCTGGCTTTCAACAAAACCGCTCAGAGTGACAACTTTCTTGTCGGTTTTAACGGAAATATCGGTGCTCTTGATGTTTTGATCATCCACCAGAGCCGCTTTCACTTTTGCTGTGATAGAGCTGTCATCCATGAAATTACCGACTTTATTCATAGAGCTATCGATTTTTTCCCCTGCGCTATTGGCTGTAGACTGGGCCTTGTCCATTGTGCTGCTTTCCGCCAAAGCGGAACCGCTCACCAGAACGCTCCCTAAAGTCACTGCCAGCAGAGTTTTTGAAATCTTCAGTCTTGTCATATTCATCGATGTTGTTCCTGTAGTTTGCCCATGATTTGGGCGTCAAACATCCTTTCAGACTAGTTATTAATCTTGTATCTAATTACAGCGTCAGAATTAAAGGTTGATCATGCATTATTGAACAGCCATTTCATCCACGTAAGATGCTAAGCGCTGTGTTAAATATAGATCACAATCACAGCACCGCATTCAGAATGGGTTAAAAAATAAGCAAACAACAGAAAAGTCGGGCGATTTAAGAACATTCCGCAAGGGATTAATAAGGCAGGAAATTACAAAGAGCACGGCGATTGCCGTGCTCTGAAAGGGGATTAGTGTTCGCGGGTTTTACGGAACTGGACGTCAGGATAACGTTCCTGAGTCAAATTCAGGTTTACCATTGTTGGAGCGATATAGGTCAGGTTATCACCACCATCCAGTGCCAACTGGATTTCGTTCTTACGCTTAAATTCTTCGAATTTCTTGACGTCCGAACATTCAACCCAACGCGCAGTGGCAACGTTCACCGATTCGTAAATCGCTTCAACGTTGTATTCACTCTTAAGACGCGCAACCACCACATCAAACTGCAGTACCCCCACAGCACCGACGATGAGATCATTGTTCGCTATCGGGCGGAACACCTGCACCGCACCTTCTTCAGAAAGCTGAACCAGGCCCTTCAGGAGCTGTTTCTGCTTCAACGGATCGCGCAGGCGAATGCGGCGGAAGAGTTCTGGAGCAAAGTTCGGAATACCGGTGAACTTCATCATCTCGCCCTGGGTGAAAGTATCACCGATCTGGATCGTACCGTGGTTGTGCAGGCCAATGATATCGCCCGGATAAGCTTCCTCAACATGCGAACGGTCGCCTGCCATAAAGGTCAGCGCATCGGAAATCACAACATCTTTACCGGTGCGTACCTGACGCAGCTTCATCCCTTTTTCATACTTACCGGATACGACACGCATAAATGCCACACGGTCACGGTGTTTCGGGTCCATGTTCGCCTGGATTTTGAAGACAAAACCGGTGAACTTTTCTTCCTGTGCTTCCACTTCACGCGCGTCGGTTTTACGCGGCATCGGACGCGGGGCCCACTCAATCAAGCCGTCAAGCATATGGTCGACACCAAAGTTACCCAACGCAGTACCAAAGAACACAGGTGTGATTTCGCCGGCCAGGAACAGATCTTTGTCAAACTCGTGGGATGCCCCTTTCACCAGTTCCAGCTCGTCGCGCAGTTGCGCGGCCAGCTCTTCACCCACCGCCTTGTCCAGATCCGGGTTATCCAGACCTTTAACAATGCGCACTTCCTGAATGGTGTGGCCCTGACCCGTCTGATACAGATAGGTTTCGTCTTTATAGAGGTGATAAACGCCCTTGAACAGCTTACCGCAGCCAATCGGCCAGGTAATCGGCGCACAGGCGATTTTCAGCTCACTTTCAACTTCATCCATCACTTCCATCGGATCACGGATGTCACGGTCAAGTTTGTTCATAAAGGTCAGAATCGGCGTATCACGCAGACGGGTAACTTCCATCAGCTTACGGGTACGATCTTCTACACCTTTCGCGGCATCGATCACCATCAGACAGCAGTCCACCGCCGTAAGAGTACGGTAGGTATCTTCGGAGAAGTCTTCATGGCCTGGGGTATCCAGCAGGTTTACCAGGCAGTCGTGATACGGGAATTGCATTACGGACGTGGTGATCGAAATACCACGCTGCTTTTCCATCTCCATCCAGTCAGATTTCGCATGCTGGCTGGAGCCACGGCCTTTAACCGTTCCCGCCGTTTGAATCGCCTGTCCGAACAGCAATACCTTTTCGGTAATGGTCGTTTTACCGGCATCCGGGTGAGAAATAATGGCAAAAGTACGGCGTTTCGCCACCTCTTGCAGATAAGGAGACAACGTCATAATTAAATCTTCTTATATAAGCGCGGCAGCAGGCCACGCATCATGGAATACGAAATTGCGGCTATTTTACCCATCAATAGGGGGCAGGCAATCATTGTTTACACAGGAGTTGCTCCAGTTCGTTCAATGATGAGACGGTCCAGGTTGGTTTAATACCATCTGGCAATACGCGGTTGTGTGCATTTAGCCACACTGTCGCTAACCCTGAATTATTCCCGCCAAGGATATCCGACTCCGCTGTATCCCCCACCATCAGCACACGCTCACGATCAGGATGACCCGCTTGTTCCAGTGCATAATCAAAAATACGCGGATCGGGTTTTGGTACACCCACTTGTTCAGAAATCACCAGTGCATCAAAGTGGTCACGCAGTCCTGTTCGCTCAAGGCGGATCTGTTGTAATGCAGTAAACCCATTGGTGATGATCCCAAGCTTCGCTTTACCTTTTAACGATGCCAGCAGGGAAACGGCGCCCGGTAACGGGGCGCAAATCTCAGCCATCGCATTAAGAAATGCGTCATTCAGCGCACCCGGCGTCACGTTCAGACGTTCAGCCCAGCTTTCAAAACGCTGATGTTGCAGTTGTAACGCGGTGATAGCCCCATTCTGGTAATCGACCCACAGTGGCTTATTCACCGCCTGATAGTCCTGAAAATCCTCAGCGGTAAAGGTAATGCTATAGTCCAGAAACATCCGCTGTAGACCGCCAAACGAATCAAACGTAAACAGCGTTTCGTCAGCGTCAAAGAAAATCCAGTCCCAGTTCATCGTTACAACCTTTTTCGTTATCCAATCGGTAAGGCCATGATAATGGCATCTTCGCGACCTTCCGCTGTAGGGTAGTAATTTCGGCGAATCGTTGCCTCGTTAAAGCCTAAGCTTTCATAGAGTGCGATGGCAGCAACGTTAGATGCCCGAACCTCCAGCCACAGCGTAAACACATCACGTGTTTCCAGCTCACGAATTAAAAACTCCAGCAGTTCCCGACCCAGCCCACGGCGCTGAAACGCAGGATCGACAGCGATATTAAACAGCGTCGCTTCATCGAGAACGACCTGAGTAATGGCGAAAGCTGCCATTGTGTTATCGACATCCAACCGATAGTTCAGATAACGCTCGCCTTGATTACTGGCAAACGTTTTTTCGCTCCATGGAAAGGAATGGGCGCGCTTTTCAATAGCGAATGCCTGCGTTAAATCAGACGGTTTGAGGGAAGAAATTGTGTTCATATTCGCAGATTTGTTGCCACAGCGCGCGTCGCGCTACAGGGTTTTCCTTTAGTTCGTCAAGCGCCGGGGACACCAGGCGGCCACCTTCTAGCGCGATCGCTTCCGTTCCGCCAAGCCGCCAGCTATTACAGCGACTCCCATGTGGCAACATCGCCACGCGATCCGGAGTCAACAACACGACCTGATCAGGGGTAAGCGCCAGCGCGCGTAATACATCGCTGATCACTACTTCTCCGGGTGCTGGCGGTTCATCAGCCACTATCACCAGGCGAACATGTTCAGGAAGGGAAATGGCAATTTCACCCTGCAGTGCCGTCGGGCGGCGCAGGGCCCACTGAGTGATCCCCAGTTGCTGCAACTGCCACTCTCGTCGGGATGTCATAGTGAAAACTCCTGTCTGTCAGGCGCGCAAATATACCAAACCTGTCGTATCTGCGCCATCAAACTACTATAATCGCCGCCAGTGTTTATCGAGGAACAATTCATGTCTGCATTTACCCCGGCAAGTGAAGTCTTGCTGCGTCACAGTGATGATTTCGAACAAAGCCGTATTTTTTTTGCCGGAGATATGCAGGACGACCTGCCTGCCCGTTTCGAATGCGCTGAGAGCCGCGCACATACTCAACAGTTACACCACTGGCAGCTTTTAAGCCGCCAGATGGGCGAACGTGTTCGCTTTAGTCTGGTCGCTGAACAACACGATGTGGCAGATTGTGACACACTGATCTACTACTGGCCTAAGAACAAACCTGAGGCTCAGTTCCAGTTGATGAACCTGCTCTCTTTGCTGCCGGTTGGTTGCGATATCTTCGTTGTCGGTGAAAATCGCAGCGGCGTTCGCAGTGCCGAACAAATTCTGGCCGAATACTGCACACTGAACAAAATCGACAGTGCCCGTCGCTGTGGCCTGTATCATGGCCGTCTGGAAAAACAGACGACATTTGATGCGGAAAAATATTGGGGTGAGTACCAGCTTGATGGCCTAACCATTAAAACCCTCCCGGGCGTCTTTAGCCGTGATGGTCTGGATGTCGGGAGTCAGTTGTTGCTCTCTACACTGACTCCGCATACCAAAGGTAAAGTGCTGGACGTTGGTTGTGGTGCGGGGGTACTTTCCGTTGTCCTCGCCAGCCATTCGCCCAAAGTACGTTTATCACTGTGCGATGTAAGCGCACCGGCCGTTGAAGCCAGCCGTGCAACGCTGGCCGCAAACGGCATTGAAGGTGATGTCTATGCCAGCAATGTCTTCTCCGACATTACCGGTCGATTTGACATGATCATCTCTAATCCACCGTTCCATGATGGGATGGAAACCAGCCTTGAAGCAGCACAAACACTGATTCGTGGCGCGGTGCGTCATCTGAATAGCGGTGGTGAGCTGCGTATCGTTGCCAACGCCTTCCTCCCGTATCCGAAGATCCTGGACGAAACTTTTGGCTTCCATGAAGTGATTGCGCAGACGGGCCGCTTTAAAGTCTATCGCACCGTGATGACGCGTCAGGCGAAAAAATAATCCTCCTTGCCCGGCAGCAACTCTGCTTGCCGGGTAACTTAAATGTCCATTTTTGCATCAATCAAAACACCCTACACAATTTTCTGTTGACGAAAAGCTGAAAACATCTAGAATGCGCCTCCGTGGTTACGATACTTTTACAGTATCGATGGTATGCGATGGTGGCGGAATTGGTAGACGCGCTAGCTTCAGGTGTTAGTGTCCTTACGGACGTGGGGGTTCAAGTCCCCCCCCTCGCACCAAAAACCATGTTGATATTGCTCGCACTGGGCGAAGGTGGCGGAATTGGTAGACGCGCTAGCTTCAGGTGTTAGTGTTCTTACGGACGTGGGGGTTCAAGTCCCCCCCCTCGCACCAACGAGGCGATATCAAAAAATAAGATGACTGTGCGAAGGTGGCGGAATTGGTAGACGCGCTAGCTTCAGGTGTTAGTGTTCTTACGGACGTGGGGGTTCAATTCCCCCCCCTCGCACCAATTATCTTATTTCTCTTCTGATGTTCACCCAGATATTTTCTATCATTTCAAACTCATCATTATCACCAGCATGCCACTGATTAGTGCAACGCATGACGGCAATAGTACGAAATGCCTCAATTGCTTGTGCCAAATCATTGCAGACGTAATCAGCAATCCAGACACAATAATCACTTTCCAGATGGTGATGGAAAGATCGGCATACATCAGCCCTCCGATGATCATCCCAGGCAGCAACACACCCCAACCACTTCCCAGCGCCCTGCTCAACATGGTTTACCCTCTGGATACGATAATAATAACCAATATCATATGATAACAATTATCATTTGTCAGCATCCATAATCAGAATTCATCGACCTTTACCTTTCCTATAATGACAGGAAATGCCTAAGGTGATAAATTGCTCACCTGTTAACTACCTATAATGTTTCGCAGATAATAACAATACGATTTTTTTGCACTCACTATTTTCCAGTAGCACCTATTTGTTTGTTTTAATTAAATTTTAATAAAAACGCACTAATATGACATCACAATCCTGGCGGTCTTTGCTCAACAAGAAATATCAGTTATCTTTACGTTTGTTTTTATTTCTGAACGCTACCTCGGCAATGTTCTCGGTAACAAATCCGCTCTATTCGGTGCGCTTGCTCTCTGTGCCCCTGTTTGTGATTTTCACACTGAGCGCAGGTTTACTGTTTTGGCACTGGAAATACGCATCTAAAAAAATCAATATTCCTGTTGTTTCAACACTCTTTGGTTTTTTATGGGCCTGGCAAATCGCCTATAAATTTTCGCTTATTACGCACAATCATGCGACCTATTTGATGTTGGCACTATTAAGTGTTCTTTTTATAGGATCGCTGGCTTTCGCAAGTAACATCAAAGCGTTTACCCTGCATTCATTGCCAACGTTTATTACCTGCCTGTGGTTAAGTAACCACGAAGAGTGGCTGCGAATGACATACTCTCTCGCGTTGCCAATGGTGGCTATTGGCATTCATCATGTCCTACAGCGTCGCAACGATCATTTCGCTCAGCAGTTGCTATATCAACTGCTTGAAGAACGGGAAACACTCACCGATCTCAGCATGATGGATCCTCTTACGGGTCTGTATAATCGACGTGGCTTGCAAAGCCGTTTAAAGAATCTTCCGGCTCCGGACACCGGGGAACATTTTGTTCTCTTGCTGGATATCGACCACTTTAAAGCCTACAACGACCACTACGGTCATATGATGGGCGATCAAGCCCTGATACGCGTCTCTGCCGCGATCCGTGATGCGGTGCGTTCACGAGATATCGTCGCCCGCTTTGGCGGGGAAGAGTTTATGGTACTTCTGACCAACATTTCCCTCGAGAATGCACGCCAAACAGCCGAACGCATTCGTCAGAAAGTGTACGATCTGAAAATCCCGCATATGTTCAACGAAAGTGTCGCCACCAATGTCACTATCAGCATTGGTATCGCTATTTTTGAAGGAGAAGATGTGGAGATTGCTCTGGAAAAAGCCGATAAAGCCCTCTACGAAGCTAAACATATGGGGCGCAACAATATTCTGTTGAGCGAAGAGCTGGAAACCATTTAGCAAGCACTTTGCCCTCCAGGACAAAAGACTTGCGATCGCCATGCGCTATAGCTAGGATTGGCAATCATTATCATTTAGATTTCCACCCAATTACTATGGCCACTCGTACCGCACAAGCCGTTGACCCAATACTCTGGCGAGCCCGTCTCTCCACCGGGGAAAATACACTTGCAGACGCGATACGTAGCACCATTGCCAGCACTCGCGCCCATCTGCTGGATTTTATCAAGCTGGATGAGCCACACCCACATCAGGCCATGACGCTGACGCAGTGGCGTCAACCAGCGGAACGGCAGTCCTTGCTGGCCGTGTATTCTGACCATATCTATCGCAATCAACCGACTCTGCCACGGGAAAACAAACCGTTGCTGTCTCTTTGGGCACAGTGGTATATCGGCCTGATGGTTCCCCCAATCATGGTTGCACTGTTAACCCAGGATGTCATGCTGGATCTCTCACCTGAGTATTTTCATGTCGAGTTTCATGAAACCGGGCGAGCAGCCTGTTTCTGGATCGACGTTAATGAGGACCGGCTTGCCCCTTCGTTGTCCGCTCAGGAACGTATGGAGCAGTTAGTCACCCGCACACTCACCCCGGTTATCGATGCGCTGGAAGAGACGGGAGAGATCAACGGGAAACTCATCTGGAGTAATACCGGGTATTTAATTCACTGGTATTTAACGGAAATGAAACCCTTGCTAGGTGATGAGAAGGTTGATGCATTGCGTCAGTTCTGCTTTTTTACAAAGCAGCTTTCGGATGGCCGTGATAATCCACTTTTCCGCACCGTTGTACCGCGTGATGGGCTTCTGGTTCGCCGCACCTGCTGCCAGCGTTATCGCCTTCCTGATGTACAGCAGTGTGGCGACTGTACACTGAAGTAATCACAGGCGGCCAGATACCCTCTCCGTCAGGAGAGGGTAAAAACACAAAAGACGGCAACCTGGAGTTGCCGTTTTGCGTTTGTCTATGCGACTTGCTGGCTCTCTTCTTCTGCACGTTGCGCCTCTTCTGCTTCCTGCGCTAACAGCTGCTTCTCATACACTTTAAAGAATGGGTAGTAGATGATAGCGGAGACCAGCGCCAACAGCACCACCAGTACGGCTGCGCGGAAATCCCACCCAAGCGCCCATGCAGCACCGACAGGTGCAGGAGCCGTCCAGGGGACAACAGAGATCACACGTCCAATCAGATCCAGCTTCATGGCAGCCCACGCCAGCACAGCGTTGACCATAGGAGCCAACAGGAATGGGATAAAGAATACGGGGTTCATGACGATCGGCGTGCCAAAAATCACCGGTTCGTTAATATTAAAGATGCTCGGTACAACGCTCAGACGCCCAATCGAACGTAAGTGCGCGGAGCGGCTACGCAAATAGCAGAACACCAACCCCATCGTTGCACCCGATCCCCCAATCACAATAAAGAATGTCCAGAACGCTTCCATAAAGATATGTGGAAGCGGCGCGCTTTGTGCCAGCGCTGTCTGGTTCATCCCAAGATTGGTCAGCCAGAACATCTGCAGCATCCCGGAAACAATCGCCGCGCCATGGATCCCCGCAAACCAAAGCAAGTGACCAATCAACACCGCCAGCAGAATCGCCGGTAAAGAGTCAGCGGCAGAGACCAGCGGTTTAAAGATAGACATAATGGCCTGTGGGATCAGCATATCAAACTGAGACTGGATCAGCAGGCTCAGAGGATACAGCGTCAGCACAACCACAAGCACAGGAATCAACAAATCAAAGGAGTTCTTGATCATCGGCGGAACCTGTTCAGGCAGGCGAATACCGATGTTATGTGCTTTCAGGAAACGCATCATCTCAACACAGTAGATTGCCACCAAAATCGCGGTAAAGATCCCTGTGCCGCCCAGGCTGTCTACCGGCAATGTACCTTTAGTTTTTGGTGCAGCCACCAGCAGAAACGCCATCAGCGACAACATTGCACACATAAAAGGGTCTAGCTGGTGCGACTTAACGTAGTGTTTGCCAAGGTTATAGGCTATCGCCGCACAGATGTAGATGGACATGACGCCCATTGTCATATCAAAAGGCGTCAGAATTTGGCCTTCAAATTGCTTCGCCATATCCAGCCAGGCACGGGCAAACCCCCAGGTCGTATCTGGAGAAAATGGAGGGTAAGCAAACACTAACAAGAACGAACCCACAATCATAAACGGCATTGCGGAAATAAATCCGTCACGAATGGCCATAACATGACGTTGTGAGGAGATCCGCCCGGCAATCGGGCTTACGTAATTCTCAACGAAGCGGAATATCAGATTAAACGCAGCATGGTTGGCAGACATAGCAGATCTCCTGTCAGACGTTTGTATCGGGCGTATTCACGCCACACGTTGTTCCATAAATCAGCTTCACAACCTTGCTGGCTCTTGTACCAGCGGTACAGCTCAAACGGAATGGTTTCATAATTTGCTCTTATTATTGGATACAGGGGAAGTTACAGCATCAGTATTAATCTCCCTTTCACGCTTCTGCAACCGGTTACTGTAACCGGTTTCCGTGAATGTGAAGGCGATCCAGAAATCGGCCATATGGGATATTTGTTACTTAAGAGATATTTACAGAGCATAATTTCTTATGACAGATTACGCAGGATATTTGTCAGGAGGAAACAATGAGTTTGCAGTCTGTACAGCAATTTTTTGCCGACAACGCTCCGGATATTGAGGTGATAGAGCTCAATCAAAGCACAGCCACTGTTGCTTTGGCCGCTGCCGCTCACCGCGTTGAACCAGGTCAAATAGCCAAGACGTTATCGCTAAAAGTTAAAAATGAAGTGATTCTGGTTGTCGCAAAAGGGGACGCTCGTCTGGATAACAAAAAATTGAAAGACACGTTTGGCGCGAAGGCGCGCATGCTCAGTAGCGATGAAGTGGTCATCGTGACCGGACATCCGGTTGGAGGGGTATGCCCTTTCGGACTGGAAAATCCGCTGGCAGTGTACTGTGATATATCGTTAAAACAGTATTCAGAAGTGTTACCTGCCGGTGGCGGGATACACAGTGCAGTGCGTATTTCGCCGGAAAGAATGGCCGAACTGACATCAGCGAAATGGGTGGATGTCTGCATTTAGCCACGACGCCAAAACAGGTCTGGCGCGCGGCAAAATTGTTAAGAGAAAGCTGGAACAGTTAACGCTACACGACGAAAATCTACCGCCGGAAGATGCGTCAGTATATCTGCCGCATCCAGCAACCCCACATCAGAATTGACACCTAGGGAAGGTGCGAACAAGTTCCTGATATGAGATCATCATATTCATCCGGAGCGCATCCCAGAGGGACATCATGAGC
>NZ_WLVC01000050.1:0-30241 GCF_016859735.1 Lelliottia sp. RWM.1
TCAGACGCCGGATAGATTCAAGCAAGCCAACTTGTCGTCAAAATCGGTGTTGCAAAAACGGGAGTGACCATAGATTCGTTTTCCAAGCGGACCCCTGGAATACCGTCTATATGGAAAGAGCGGTCGATGCCCTGAAGCGTAAAGGGGTGAAGATCAACGAGCAACTGCTGTCGCATTTGTCGCCGTTGGGTTGGGAACACATCAATCTGACAGGCGATTATATCTGGAAAAGCAACCGGGTCCCGGCTTCCGGTAAGTTTCGTCGGCTGAGGGCAGCTAAAGTAGAAAGGTCAAAACAACCTTAACGAATGGAAGGGACTTCCCCTGATTATGCGCCTGATTAACTCTTGTGCAATCATGGGGTACACATCGTCCCGGAGGAATTCGTTATGACTATCACGACTGTCGGTATCGATCTTGCTAAAAATGTGTTTGCTGTTCACGGTGTTGATCAAAATGGTAGAACTGTTCTGGTTAAGCCTAAAGTATCGCGTGCTGCACTTCCTGAGTTAATTGCAAGTTTGCCTCCCTGTGTTATCGGGATGGAAGCATGCTCCGGGGCTCACTACTGGGCAAGATTGTTTCGGCAGTATGGTCATGAGCCACGTCTGATGGCTGCTAAGTTTGTATCGCCTTATCGTATGGCCGGAAAATCAGGAAAAAATGATGCAGCTGATGCTCAGGCTATCTGTGAAGCTGTTCGTCGTCCGCATATGCGGTTCGTACCAGTGAAAGACGAAAGCCAGCAGGCCATGCAGTGTTTACATCGTACCCGTCAGGGTTTTATCGAAGAGAAAACAGCAACGTATAATCGTCTGCGAGGATTGATATCTGAATTCGGTGTCATCGCGCCACAAAGTGCTGATGCCCTGCGCCACATGGTTTCTGTGCAGAAGAGCTCTTTACCGCTTCAGGTTCAGCAATGTGTTGATGATTTGATGGAACACGTTGATCGCATTGAAGCTAACATCACTGAATATGACCGAATTTTGTCCCACATAGCCAAAACAGATCATCGCAGTCAGCGGCTGATGGAGCTAAAGGGCGTTGGTCCCACAACGGCCTGTGCACTGGTCGCCAGTATCGGTAATGCACATGATTTTAAAAATGGACGTCAACTGGCAGCCTGGCTGGGGCTGACGCCATCACAATACAGCAGCGGGGGAAAGTCGAAACTCGGCAGGATCACAAAAGCCGGTGATTCGTATCTGCGAACGCTTCTGGTTCAGGGGGCTCGTTCAGTGCTTATTGGCGCCGGGAAAAGGACTGACTCATTCAGCCGTTGGGTTTGTATGTTGGTTGAGCGCAGAGGGTACTGGCGGGCTGTTGTGGCCATCGCCGCCAAAAATGCGCGGCTGTGTTGGGCATCACTACATTACGGTGATGATTTCCGGCTGTACTCAGTCAACTAAAGCTCGAAGCTGTATAACCATCTGACCTGCAATTCGTTGATGATAAAGGGTTAGACCCCGTGAGGCCTATCTGGCTATTGTACAGGATATACGTATCCGCTTAACGAACAAGAACCTCACGCGCGTCTTTCATCAGGGCCCGAATCGATGACGATTCATCATGGCCGTTTATAGTACCGCAGTCTCTCCCCTTTATTTTTACTGAAGAGCAGACAGAAACCATAAATACCGGCTTTGACATGCCGGGGAAGTCCTTATAGTACAAAAATTTTCGATATCCAAACTGACCCCTGTCATATTATTTCGTCCGAAGTCCCTCGTCTACTTCACAAAATCTTCCGGTTTAACGGAGGGAACAAAATGAGATTCTTTCTCTTTAAAAGGAAGATACGTTGTCAGATACCAGATAATGATAACCATCATGCCAAAGCAGACAGATAACGAGGGCATGATAAAACTCAGGCTGTCGACCGCACATATCGTGTTTTCTAAACAAATCTGAGACCCGGAATCAGCAATGAATAATTCAAAAAAGCCGGCCCCGATAAAGGCGAAACCGGGGATCAATTCTAAATAAAACCAAAGCACAGAAAGCCATTTTTTCATCAGAATGTACATGCAGACCTCAGTTGTCAGATATGAAGCGGGTGAAAGAGTGACGTCAGCGTGCGTGGCGTTTTTAACGGATGCCCTGCACGATAACCGCAATAATAAAAAGATGTCCGGCATAGGCCATATAAAAAAAGTGCCGGGGCATAAAGCGCCGTTCGCCAGCAGGAAACAGCCAGTTGCTCATCGAGATGGCTGCCAGCGGGAGAATCAGGGTCGGTAAGGTGGCCAGCAACAATGTGTCTTCCGGCAGGCTCAGCAGGTGCGCAATCCCGTTCAGGCATAACAGTGACAGAATGCAAAGCGCTGTTCCTGCGCCACGTACTGCAGGGGGCTGCCTTCCGGTGACGTTGACCATGCCACAGGCCAGGGTTAAACCAGCCAGACCGTAACTGGCCGGACTCAGCGGCCAGACCAGGAGAGCCAACAGCAGTACGCCGGCCGCCAGTCCCTTCGCACCGAACCTGTACTGAAGGGCAAGCAGCTGCGTGACGCCGGCGAACACGAACAGGATATTCAGTGCCCACCAGGGTTGGTGTCCGACAAAGGCCTGGCTGAACACCGGCTGGGTGACTACAGCCCACATCCACAACCGGTTCGCCCTTGCCTGGAGACGCTCTGGTGTATGCTGCACGTTCATCGCCCAGATAAGCGTGAACAGGGGGAAGGCCATCCGGCCAAGCGCATACATCAGCGGTTCGGGCGGCGTCATCAGCAGGGTATTGGTGTGGTCGATCAGCATGGCGATAAGTGCCAGCACTTTGATCATGTCGAGCGCGGCAGGACTGAGAGCTTCTACTGTGTGAAACCGATGAAGGACGTCGGGAACCGGAAGGCTCATGCTGTGTATTCTCCTGGCGACACGCATTCAACAGCCAGCGCTGAACGTCATGCCAGAACGCCCTGCCGGTCAGCGATGTTACCTTTATTTTTAATTTTTCCAGAATCTTGCGCACCGCACATTCTGATTTATCACGCAGGACACGCATTGCGCCCGTGACATCATTATTCTGAACACATAAACTTAAAATGTGAAAACCGTTCATAAATCTACCTTTCTAAATCATTCCTGTATTATCGGCAGATTTATGGGGAAATTTATATTGAACTAATTTTTATTTAATAAATATTGAGGTAATATAATATCACAAGATTTTGATTCGGACATCTTCACCTTGATGAACCAAACAATTATTAATAACAAATCCAACGCTTAGATATTCTATATCAGCCACGCATGGAGTCGCAATGACAGATCTCAATCCAATTATTGAAACTTACAGCACAGCCGCTGCCGCAGCATTTGGTGCATTAAGTGCACTTGTGGCTGTTACAGCAATGATAAAAAACAGCCAGTTTTCAAGAGAAACTCTTAAGGAAAGCCAAAAAGCCAATGCACGCCAGACTTTTGAACAACGATATACCTTACTGCTTACTCAGCACAATGCTCTGCACGCAGCGCTCTGCACGTATCTTGATAATGAGCCTGAGATTAAAAATGCACATGGCGTTAGCTATAAACTCTCAAATTATAACAACTCAATTGGTGGGTTAGAACGGTATTTTTACTTTCTGACAGGACATGCAGTTATCAGTCCTTACATGAGAGTATTATTTCATTTACTGAAGCATATAAACTCCGACCCTTACATGACAGGCAAAACTGATTCTGAAAAACGCCTCTATTCATCCCCGCTTCGTTCCTGTATAAGAAATGATGTTTCTTTCCTGATTGCCGTAAATGCTCTCAATGTTCGTAGCGATAAAGTTAAAACGGCAGGATATCCGGAGTATCAAAAGTTACTGCACCAATTTAACTTTTTCGAACATACTGTTTTCTCAAACCCTCGCGAACCTAATGAACCTTACCCCGTTGATGCTTCATATTTAAAGGAGTTTCGAAAACTTTCTCTTGTTGAACAAGAATATGATTTCTTGAATACAAAAATTATTTCGGCTGCGGGTCCTTTCTGTGGGTGCTTTATTGAGAACATAAAGAAAGCTAAAATTGCCAGTCATGAAAATTACATTACTTATATAAAAGTGGGGCAACGGCCTCAAGATTTCCTTCCGACACCTCTTTTATCCTGTCTACTCGTGTATGCAACCCCTCATGAAAGTGCTTTCAGCACTGCTTTAGAGCGCTTTTTAGATAAAGTATTCGATATTTGCAAATCCAATTATATTTCTGAGAAAGCAGCGTTTGATAAATCGCAGGTTGTTTTAGAGTACATTGGCGGAGATTACACATATGACAAAGAAGAAATTAAGCCGATTAGTTCGTTAAAGATTTTAAAAGATCTTGCAGATGAAGAAGATATATCTAAACGGGTTGCAACCGTTCTTATGCGCCCCGAGATGTCGATTTCGGAAGGGATTAAACTCTCGGAGATCAGAGGCGAAATCGCTACCTACCATGAGATGCAATACATAATTTGGCCTCAAGATGAAACTATCTTTTTTCAAAATCTTAGAAAACAAATTTCTGCCGTCTGCGATCAGGCATTGAAGAGTTATCTATCTTCCTGTCAGTGTAAGTTTGATAACTGAGGCTACGATACCCTCCTCTGAATCTTGCCAGAACACGAGTTAAAAAGATTACTTGTGTATTACATTTGTAATGCTATAGTCCTTATCAACAACTACTATGTATTCCATTTTGCATCCCGTTAAGGAGCTGTCATGGCAGGTAAGAACACAGGATCATGGGCGAAAATCTACGCGATAATGAACAACAAAGGTGGCCCCGGAAAAACCAGCACGGCAACGAACCTCGCGGTCACGCTGGCCAGAAGCGGCAATAAGGTGCTTCTGGTTGATTCGGACCAGCAGGCCAACTCGACAGAAGTGCTGGCTAACGGTAAAAAATATTACTCCATGTTTGGTCCAACCATCTGCGACCTTTACAACAACCCGCGCACAGACATCCGGGACGTTATTGTTCCGGCCGTCGCGGGTGAAGCTCCTATTCCTAATCTTGATCTCATTCCTTCCGATCCCACCTTCGAAAAAATTATTGAGCAGACCCTCACCCGTAGCCACCGTGAGAAGATTATGGCCCGGCATCTGGAGAAAGTTCGTTCAGAATACGGTTACATTATTTTCGACTGCGCACCCGGACTGAACATTGCGACAGGCAATGCGATTTATATCGCAGACCATGTACTGGTCCCCGTTGACGGCGGAAGTTTCTCGTTGAGCGGGCTCGAAATTATGCTGGATTACATGGATGAGATATCCGAAACGGATTATTCCCGCTTCAGTGTTTTCCGGAATAACTTTAACGGTGCAAATAAAAAGATTAATGCGGTAATTGAGAAAGCACTGACCGAGCACCCGCGAATTGCGCCCCGTTTGCTTGAAACAAAAATAAGAACAGACCAGGCGATTGTTCAGTCGCAGGTCGCCTGTGTACCGCTTTTCTATTTCCAGAAAAGTGCATTATCCCTGAATGACTACAGTAAACTCGCCCGTGAGTTAGAAGCGCTGACAGAACAAGAGGTCGTATAAATGAGTAAGCCACTGGAACGTCCAAAACTGGAAAAACCTGAACGCGCGACGGATAACAGCAGTCGCCTGACCAGTTTCAGCGCGAAAAAGAAAAATACCACGGGTGAAAGTCCAAAAACTATCCGTATGACACCGGCTGAAAAGATTCTCGCACAAGAGCTGGTTGAGCAGATCCAGGCGCTGACACATAAGAACATCACGGTATCGACCTTGCTGCGGGCAGGTCTCTATCTGGCTCAGTCTGCTGGTCCGGAGAAAGTGCTCAAGGCAATTAAAGAGAACATCTGACCTCCTACAGTTGTAATTCATATGAAATACAAATGTATTCGACAGAGGTTATCTGAAACACCTCTTCATCCCATAAAACGTCCTGGTATAAGGGCGTTTTTTTTTGCCATGACACCTGCAGAATCTGCGGCTTAACATATATGAAGCTAACGCTTTCCCTACCAGAATGCGTGGTTTATCGCAATTTTTCCTCTGCCTTTCCCCTCCCTAAGTAAAACCTGTTTCAGGTCATGTATTATATCCCCAGTCGTCAGCTTAACGGGCGACAAATCCCCGTTATCCCTGCCCTGCAGGGCATAACACACTCAAAAACTCTTAGAGGATTTCCCTATGGAAACTCAAAGAATCAGATATAGAAACTTTACAGAAGGAATCACCCATGTATCTATTTACCGAGGACCTACGTAATGTAGTAGCTCAAATCATTGCCGACACTGAAATCTCTGATAGTGGTATTTTCAAAAAATTAGCTATTGAACATGATTTTTACAAGGTGCAGGACCAGTATTACAGTGGAAATGGTATTCATTTCAATTCGGAATCGGAAACCCGCTTTTCACTACGCAACAAATCCAAAGGTGTAATGTATCTGGCCACCACGGCATTTACAGGACTGAAAGAGTTTTATCAAGATGCTGATTTCGTTGCAACCAAGGATCTTGAGAACAACTGTATGGCGGTGATTCAGGCAGCCCGCACAATCAATATTATTGATTTAGCTGCCCTGGCACCCCATCTCAAAACTACGCTAGGTTCTTTGATGGGATCGAATGCTGTCTATGAGGATACTCAGTGGCTGGCCGAGGTCTTGTCTCAATATGCTGATGGTATTGAATATTTGTCTCAACACACCGGCAACCCCTGTATCGCGCTGTGGTCAGACGTCGCTCAAGGTAACGGAATGCTGAAGAATATCTCAGTCACACCGCTAAGTAAGTTCAGCCTTGACGGAAAAAGTACGCAGACGATCTTAAAATCAAAGCTGAGTATTTATACTCTCTGAGATTGAAAATGGGCCTTACGGCCCATTTTTTTACATGGTGTGGTTGGTTCCGAAGTTATCGGCCAGTATCCTGAAATGCGCCATTTCTTCCGGTTTCACCCCCCGTCGCAGAGCCTCAATAATAGAGACTTTTGTCTCGGTACCTGGAATATCGACTTTGCGTGTAAAGAAGTGACATTTACGTACTTCACTCACCTGATGTTTAAGCAGGGCTAATAATTCAGGAACGCCGGCCAGCATGCCGCCTTCTGAATTTTTCTCAGAGGTGCAAAACTGAAAAACCGGATACAGGTTCTCAGCACCCCATTTAATGAATATCACTTCACCACGATTACCCTTTTTAATCAGGGTCGGCACAGTCGTCGATAAAATTTTAATGACGGCGGAAGACTTGTGTACTCCGCCGGATTTCTCCAGCGACTTAAGAAACAGCTCTCTGGCTTTTGCGCGATCTTCCTGCTCCTGTTTTTCAGGAGTTTTTACATTAATTAACGTCTGCAGCTGAGCCTGCTTTCTTAATTCGGCCCAGAATTCTTCATCCTGCAGCGTAAGCATATCCATCAGCTGTTCGCGTGGCAGTTCCTGCAATGCCTCAACGAATTTGGAACCCACATTGTGAATGCGGGCCAGTAACAATTGATTTTCAGTGTGCTCAGGGCTTTTGAGGTGAGCACGGGCTTTAGATGTGTAACTTGCGTTTGTCATAGTCGCCTCGTCTCGGGTATTTAAGATTTCCATGAATCAAGAATACACAAAATCTTAAAAAAGTGCAATTTCTGCACTTTTTTCATCTTCTGGAAATCGTGCATTCCGTTTTCTGCTATTTCCGGAAAGCATCTTCCACTGAGGGCAGTTTGTCACAAAACACACCATATGGTGCCCGCCCTGACCGATCACCACAATATCGGGCATAAAAGGATCTTCTCTGGATCGTGTTTCATATTGGCATCCGGTTTAATTGTTTCCGCTTTATGGTATATATACATAATTCGGAAATTCAGCACACGTGCCGCTGCGGGTTTTTTCCGTGGCATCATCGGTCGCCAGCAGCGAAAATGAGCACAGATAATTATCTCATTGCGCTGCGTGATAATGCCTAGGGTTACTGAATGGTAAGCCTGGTCAGATTTCGTGCAGAGCATCCTTACCACCTGGAGCGTTATGAATCTTCCCACTTTTCATCATCACTCCCCTGTCCTACAGACACCCGGTCTGCCGGCCGGATTTGATTATGGGCGGGCACTGTCCCTGCGCGAGATGGCGCGGCACTACACCGAGATGCCGAAATATCTGCTGGCGCCGGAAGTCACCGCCCTCCTCCACTATCTGCCGGACTGGAATCAGCATGCGTTCATCAACACACTGTGGAACACCGGCGCGCGCCTAAACGAAGCACTGGCCTTAAGACGAAGGGATTTTCACCTCAATGAGCAAATCCCTCATGTGGTTCTGCGTACTGCCAAACAGCGTCGCAGCAGCGGCGGTCGCCCGAAAAAAGGTAGCAGCCCAAACCGCGTAGTCCCCCTTTCCGATCCGGCCTATGTCGATGAGATGCGCCGGCTGTTCGCCAGCACCAAAGAGCAGTTTGAAGAAGATAATCTCTCCGGTGAGCGGCGGGCGATGCCGATCTGGGGGATTTCCGACCGGACGGTAAGAAACTGGCTCGGACGCGCGGTCGATGCCGCTGGCCGCGACGGTGTGCGGTTCAGCATCACCGTTATTCCTCACGCGTTCCGGCACAGCTTCGCGATGCACCTTTTATATGGCCATGTTCACCCGAAGATCCTGCAGGGGCTGATGGGGCATGAGAAGTTTGAGAGTACCGAGGTCTATACGAAGATATTTGCGCTCGATGTCGCTGCCAGTCAGCAGGTCCGGTTCTCACTTGACACTCAGGATGCGCTGCAGCTGCTGCGCGGAAATAACTGACATAAGGAAGGATACATGTCCAATCACTACCGCGATTTAAGTTATGAACCCCAGCGTCCGGAACTGAGTCAAGATGTTAAGGCGCTCATTGATAACGGACTGGATTTTCTGGAAAAGGCACTTGAAGAACTTGAATCGTCTAAACCGAAGTTTTCGGTTGTCAGTTTCTGGACGGCGGTTGAGATCCTGCTGAAAGTACCTCTTGTCCACGAACACTGGACGCTGGCATGTACCGGAAAAAAAATTGTTCGGAGCAAGTACCTTGCCGGCGATTTTCAGTCTGTCACTTACGACGATACCTGTGCCCGTCTCGGGGATATCCTCGAGAGGCCATTACCTAAAGCCACTATGGAAGTTTTCGACAAAATCAGACAGCACCGTAACCGCATGGTGCATTTCTATCACCCCTCCTTCACCGATGCTGAGCAGCATCAGATCCAGAAGGAACAGGCAGATGCCTGGTTTGCACTCAATCGTCTGATGCGCGATGAGTGGAAATCATTTTTTGAGGTGCGCTTAAGGTGGAGACTTGCTCACAATGAAACCTCCATGCTCAGAGGGAATGCTTTTTATGCTGCAGTCAGACTGAAACATATTCAGCCAGAGCTTGATGAACTTGCCAGGAATGATACTGAAATACAGGACTGCCATCAGTGTAAGCAGAGGGCGTTAGTCACGATTAAAGAGCCAGCTGCTGACGCTCGGTATGTTTTAGAAGATACAACCTGCAAGGTCTGCTTCGTTTCCACACCACACATCTTAATCGTTTGCCCGAAATGTAATAAGAACCAGGTCCTGTTTAATGGAGAGGACGACTTTGTGTGCATTGAATGTGGGTTCAATAGCAGCAGAATGGCATTGCTGGATTCCCCACTGCGAACTATTGATGAACAGACCCAAAATTTACTCCCCGCCGGATGTACAAATTGTATGAGTCCAGAGAGTGTCTGTAAATCAGGCGATGGATATCTGTGTGTGGTGTGCTTGGCGTTTTATCAAGAACTTAAACAGTGCGGGCATTGTCATCATTACAGTGATTTCGTCCCGGAGTTAAGCTTCATGAGCGGGTGCGCGTTTTGCGAAGGAGATACAGACTTCCTTAACGGCTGAATCTCATACAATTAAAGGATTACATTTGTATTACATGTGTATTCGACATTGTTTTTTTTGAATTCAATTTGTAATACATGAGTAATTCATTTGTATTCTAAATCACAGCGCCGATGTATGAATTAAAATTTTACATGTATTCCTTTTGTAATCTTTTTGTATTTCTTTTGTACTCCATTCACATTGTGTATATAGGTATATATGTCAACATGGACAAGCATTACTTTAGGTAATTTTAATTTTTCAGATACCCAGAATGGTTTCGATAAATGGTATTTTCTTGAAAGCGATCGCGTCAGGGAAGTGAGCAAAAATGACGACGCAGGTAAATTCTGTAGACCGTTTACTGGATACAGAACGACAGTAGCGGAAATGCGTAGAAGACTCTGTGAACAAGGGATTAATCTAGCTTCGATTGAATTGGATTTCTCACGTTGTCTCAAAAACTGGAGAAATAAGTACGAAAAGGAGTTAATACATCTTGAGGATGCTCCTTCAGAAGGGGGCATTCTTGCCCTCGTACAAAAGGAATGGTTTAAGCAGGTATTACCTGCATTGCAATTTGGATTACTGGAAGACTGGCTATCGAGACTGCATAAAGCCAACGAATGGCCAGAGGTGCCAACCACAGATTTCCTGCTCTATAAATGGAAAGAAACAAACGACCCAATTCTGTCTCTGATGCTGAGTACAACTGACCCATCCGTCGATGTGATATGCCACTCAGGTTTTAATTTTCCCTGTTCCGATCCTGATTTTTACGCGCTCGCAGTCCTTATGGTTAGCGACGATGATGCTCTGTGCGAACTCAATCTACATGAGCTTATTGCCGATGGCATATTACCTGACTTTGATGACCTGGAAGAGCAAATGGCTCGTGAAACCTTACATCTAAGGTTCGCAAGGAAGAGTATTGAAGACATACGCTATCTGATGCAGTCAGAGCCGCTAAATCTGGTCCTGATGCGAATGTGTTATTCCGGAATTATTACAGTCATGGAGGCTTACCTTTCTGACATTTTTATCACCTCAGTAACACGACCGCAGGTAAGACGACGATTTGTGGAAAACCATGACAAATTCAAGTCCGGGAAAAAAGAATCTCTGTCAGAGGTATTTAAGCAACTTGACGACTTAGACAAGACAATAGAAAAGGAGCTTTTTCAGTTGTCGTTCCACCACATTCCAACAGTTACTGAACTCTACTCGAATTGTCTTCATATAGAGTTCCCAGAAGTGATGAAGAATGAAATCGGCAAAGCCGTAATGCTCCGTCACGATATCGTTCACCGTAACGGAAGAAGTAAACAAGGAGAACCTCATACCATCAAGAGTGAGGATGTGAAAGCGCTGGAAAAACTTGTCACCAACCTAATATCCTATGTTGATAAAAACATACTTGACTCCCTTAAGTTACCTTGAAAGAAAGCCAATGCTTTAAATTAATTAACTATATGATAAATATTGATATGTATTATATAAATCAAATCGAATCATCATGAATTTGCATTTCTTTTGAATTTCTTTTGAATTTCTTTTGTATCTAATTTGTATTTCTTTTGTATTACATATTATTGTTTTGTAACCATCTTAAACAGGAGTGAAGGTATGAGACTTGTCTGGAAAGAAGCGCCAAGAGGGCGCCTGGAACGACATTTAAATGTAACGGAAAAGGAATCCCTGCTGCATGTATTCAGTCACGCCAGAAAACCATCACAGGCAGATTTACGCATCGCTAATGCCATACTGGAAGAGATGGACAGAAAGGAACTGTGGATAGAATGCGACTGCGTTGAACCTGATCAGTACCATAAAGGCCCCTATAACTGTGAAGTAAAAAGGGCAACGCTAAGACACTTAGAAAAATCCAGAAAGCATGATGAAGCGTGTCCTTTGTACCGGATGAAGAAAGAGAGAGACGCAGACTCAACGTCCCACGAAGGTAAAACAAGCCCGCTTGATCCAATCGGTGGAGACGACTGGCTGCCTGACAGAAAAGAAAAAGCCAGAATCAAACCAGGGGACGAGCCAGCTCAGCCACTAAAGGCTATGCACATGCGGCCTTGTCGTTTGATAACCCGGTGCCGGTTGACAGTAACCTGGAAAAGACCACTCTTAAGACAATCATTAGTGCCTGCGAATTCGCTTCTCGCAAGACAAATCACCCTGAATCTCTCAGCCTCAGCAAGCCACTGTTCACGATGAGAACTGTGATGGATGGGATTGAAGAAATTATTCATCCGGATTTTATTTTGAACGTGGCGCCGGCTGGCAAGCAAACAGTTAATACGTTGATCATTGAAACGATGGGATATGACTCAGCTGATTACCTCGAGAGAAAGGCCGATACGCACAACTTTATGCGTCAGGTCGGGACACTGCTGACAGACCCACCTGACTGGCCAGAACCGGTACAAACAACATTTAACAGTATTCTTCTGAAGCACATCTTCAGGGCAGGGAGGTAACTGTTTTGCTCCAGGTACAAGCAACGCTTATTTGTACTTCAGGTAAGTCAGGACAACAGTGACAATTTACCCTCAGATGTATCGAGGAAGAGCCGGTGCCACAGCCATCAATTCTGTGACAATTTGCCCTGAGTATGTAAATCAAATTCCTGATGGTTTTGACGATTAACAGTGACAATTTGCACAGATTTATGGTCGATGAGGAGATCAGGGGGATATTGGATGTGTGGTGAAACCGCTTAAATGCATCTCAGTCATAATTAAACGAGACAAATTGCCCTTAGTTAATAACTAACCTGTGACAAACAACCCTCATTCAACATGTTTAATGTGACGTTCTGCACTCACAAGGGTGACAAATCACCCTTAGCTCAAGACGGTGAAATTGAAGTTATATCACTGAAAGAAAAGACTATATGTGTCGTTATTCTCCCTTTCTTCTTTTCAATATAAGACAACCGCATTGGCGTTCTGCTGTTTATCTCGTCGACACTTGCCTGCAGGAAGCGACGACGGAAGTCCGGCATACGCTGGTAGCTCTGCGGGAGCTGGTAGCGTTCCATAATCCAGTCGATTTTAAGAGAGACAACGCCAGAGCCATCGGCCTTTCGGTACTGACACAAGGACTCATACAGGCGCATTGCATAGGGATTCGTGATCTCTTTTGTCTCACTCAGCCTAAATTGCGTGAAGCGGTTCTGAAGGCCAATGAAGAAAGGGATCAGATAGGGATTGATATGGACACTATAAAGACCTCTTGAAGGGCTGTGTGCACGCTTGATGAACCAAGGAAAGGATTCATATCCTTTTTCATCTCCAGCGTCCTCTTCAGGGCGATAAAACACCACTTCTTTACCGGCAAATCCCTTAAGAGCCTGACGAATATCCTTACTGGCCTCTGCGGATGTCAGGCCAAAGGTTGAGGCATACTGCGCCACCTGGATTTCACATATACCATCATGTTCCTGTAGCGTGCCATCAGACTTACGGATCTGATCTACAAACAAATACAGCATACGTTTCTGGTCGCGAGAAAGACTGTATGCAGCCTCAGTCAGTTCATTCGACTGGACAATTCGCGGACTATTTCTACGTTTTTTTTGGTTAATAACCGCAACTTCCGTCATGACAGATCCGTGTTAAGTGTGACAGGTTTTTAGATTGTCACACCTTTCAGAAAAGAGTCAACACCGGGGGATAACTTTGTGCAATCCATCTATCTCTGAGGGCAATTTGTCACAGGGTTGAGGGCATTTTGTCACGTAAAAGCGCGGTGGTGAGGGTGACTTGTCACACTCAAAGGGCATTTTGTCACACTGAACCGTCCACAACCCCCGTGGTTGCTAGCCTGAAGGCCTCTCTAAAAAGGTAAACCTAAAACTATTGAAAAAGATCTTATAAAAACAAGGCCGTGGATAAGTGGATAACTCGAGAGAACATGACATACATAACCCAGAGCGTAAGCAGAATATGTTCATTCAGTCCCCTGGTGCTTCCTCGCTCACTCGCGGGCTTTGCCCGGTCGTTCGGCTGCGGCGAGCACTGTCAGCTCTTTCAAAAACGAAGCTTAACTGATCCTGGCTGTTGGAATATCTTTCCAGCGCGTCGTGTAAGCAGGAGAAAGCATGTCCCTTTTCATCTGCCACGATGGTGCAATGCCTCGCCCGGCGAACCAGACGTGTCCCAGAGCTGACTGATTTATACCATCGAGAACCTTCATCAACTCCGCACTGTGGGGGCGGGGGGGACGTTCGTCGAACAGCTGCAGCTGAGAGACACCGGAACCGGTGAAGTCATTCAGCATGACACCCGCTTTCGCATACCGGTGCCCGTCTTTCCAGATACGCTCCAGTGCTGTGGTTGCGGCCGCAACAATGTCACGGGTGTCCTGGGTGGGCGTGAGCAGTTTTTCAGTGGCCACGTTGCCGTAGTAGGGCTCCCTGACGGCGAAAGGAGAGGTTTTCACGAAGACAGAGATATGCCGGCAATATTGTCGTTCTCCCCGCAGCTTCTCTGCGGCCCTTTCTGCGTACTGGCAGACAGCCTGACGAAGAGATTCATACTCCGTAATTTTTTCGCCAAAACTTCTGCTGCAGACGATCTGCTGTTTGGTTGGAGGTGCTTCCTCAAGCGCAATGCAACTTTCGCCATTCAGTTCACGAACGGTACGTTCCAGCACAACAGAAAAGTTATTTCGCACAAACGTCGGGTTTGTCAGGGCCAGGTCGAGCGCTGTCTTGATCCCCAGGACATGTAGTTTTTTCGCAATACGGTTTCCCACTCCCCAAATTTCCTCCACCGGTTGCAGCGAGAGTAGTTTTCGTGTGCGGGCAGGGTTTCCGGGTGTCAGGGCGAGAACGCCACGGAACTGTTTCCATTCCTTGGAGGCCCATTGTGCTGATTTTGCTAAACTTTTAGTAGGTCCCGCTCCCACTCCAATGGTCAGGCGTGTGCAGTCATAGACGTGCTGGCGCAGCTGCCGGCCGAAGTCTTCCAGATCCATGCAGTGTTCCACGCCAGTCAGGTCGAGGAACATCTCGTCAATACTGTACTGCTCTACTCTCGGAGCCAGCTCTTCCAGACAGCTCATCACCCGTGCTGACATTGAAGCGTACAGCTCGTAGTTACTTGAAAATACGTGTATTTTTTCCGGATAGGCGTTGTTCTTTATCTGGAACCACGGAGTGCCCATTTTTATCCAGGGCTTTGACTCCGCGCTTCTTGCGATCACACAGCCATCGTTATTGCTGAGCACCACCACCGGTTTTCCCTTCAGATCCGGGCGAAACACCCGCTCACAGCTGGCGTAAAAGCTGTTCACATCGGCCAGGGCGAACATCAGTACATCTCCCGTGGACGGTGAATGATGTGGGTCACAACGCCGAAGATATCCAGTTCGTCGGGGTCCGGATAAATCGGGGACCAGGCGGCGTTCATGGGCTGCAGGACCAGCTGCGGCCTCAGCAACAGCCGTTTGACGGTAAACTCACCCTGCAGACTGGCTACCACAATATCGCCATGCTGCGGCTTCTCAGCACTGTCCACGACCAGCAAATCTCCGTTGTACAGACTGCCGTCTGACATGCTGTCTCCGCTTGCACGCAGATAGTAGGTGGCGCTCGGATGGCGGATACAGTACTCATGCAAATCCAGATCGGCGGTGACGTAATCCTGGGCCGGGCTGGGAAAACCACAGCTGGCCAGGTCTGAAAACAACGGATGGGTCTTCGGCGGGATGTCTTTTCCCGGACTGAGAAGCTGCAATTTCATGTTTCCTCCTGATGTCAAATACACTGGTTATAAACACAGTATATTTGACACTTCGCCGATAAGCCAGAGCGTCAGGGACGTGCTCGTAGTGCGCGTTGTAAGTTGCTCAATAAGATAGAAAATATCAATGTGATGCCTTTTAGTTGTTCATTATGAGAAATAAGGCTTTTATATTCTCGTTTTGATTTTATAATAAGTATCAAATTGAGTTTAATTGATGGAGCATAATGATGAATATTTACTGCGATGATGGTTCGACTAATGTTAAGCTGGCATGGTTTGAGGGTGACGCGCTGCTGACCCGGGTCTCTGCAAACTCTTTCCGGCATGGCTGGAAAGTGGCGGAATTCAGTATGGCGACGTTCAACTATCAGGTCGGGACGCTGAAATATACCTGGGACAGTGTCAGCCGCGATGCCATCCCGACCACAAACGTGGATTATCAGTACGGCGATCTCAACCTGCTGGCCGTGCATCATGCCCTGCTGAGCAGCGGACTTGAGCCGCAGCCGGTGAGCCTGACGGTCACGCTGCCCCTGAGTGAGTATTACGACGGGGACTGTCAGCGTAATGAGGAGAACATCCGCCGCAAACGGGAAAACCTCATGCGTGGGCTGACTATCAATAAGGGCACGGCATTCACCGTGACGGACGTGAAGGTCATGCCGGAATCACTGCCGGCGGCGTTCACCCGGCTTGCTGAACTCCAGCCCGGACCGGGTGAAACCACCCTGATTATCGATCTCGGTGGAACCACGCTCGATGCGGGTGTGATTGTTGGCCAGTTCGATGATATCAGTGCAGTACACGGCAATCCCTCAGTCGGGGTGTCACAGGTGACACGTGCAGCAGCAGGCGCACTGCGTGCTGCCGACAGTGAAACCAGTGCCATGATTGCTGACACGGTCATCCGTAACCGGAATGACCGTGATTATCTGCAGCGTGTGATCAACGATGCCGGTAAAATTGATGATGTCCGGAATAAGATTGCAGAGGCGATTACTTCCCTGGGAGCGCGTGTCACCAGTGAGCTGACGGCCTTCAGGAATGTTAACCGGGTATTCCTGGTCGGGGGAGGGGCATCTCTCATTGAAGAGGCTATCCGTCAGGCGTGGCCTCTGGCTCCTGACCGTATAGAGGTTATTGGCGATCCGCAGCTGGCTCTGGCCAGAGAGATTGCCCTGTACAATAAAGAGGATTAAACGTGCCGGACGGCCAGTATTCTTTCTATCTTCACAGCGACGATTACACCGATATCGCGGCAATGGCGACGATCAACACCATCTCGCAGCCCCTGCGCGGTGATTTTATCCGAACCGTCACCACCGCAGGCGCGGTGGTGTACCAGATCGACACCCGTTTACCGGCACTCATCCCGGTATTCTTTGATGGTCAGCTGAGCGCCTGCCGGCTTTACGCCTTAATGGCGCTGGTATCCGGAAGATGGTCGTCATTGTCCGGGTTACCGGATGAGCCGGACTCCGGCATGACGGCACTGACAGTCTCGCCGGAGGCTGAATCCCGGCGCCGGCGTTACACCCTGGCGCTTCAGGATGACCGGAGCAGTGAACGGGTCGAAAGCCTGCTGTCGGGTGTTTCATCCCGTCTGCGCGGTGAACTGCTGAGAAACCTGATTATCACCGGTCTGGCGCTGCATACGATGGCGCCCGAACTGCCGCGTCTGTTGGCCAGCATGCCGGTTCCGCCCGCGTCGGTCAGGGAGCTGCAGGTTCTGGTTCAGCAGATGGCTGGCTCCGGGATGACAGGCGCGGGCTCTGCGGCGGTCATCCCGGAGAAACCGGTATCGTCAGTCACTCCGTCAACGGATACGCAAACCGCCGGGATAAAGAAAAATATGCGAAGGGCATTCGGAGAGTGAAATATGTCAGTCATTAAGCGAACGGCCGAGCAGTTCATTCACCATATTCTGCGCGCCAGGAACGTCCCGGAAGCCAAGTGGCCTGAACGGGTAAAAAAAACCGGCAGAGGGATGATGTTGCTCGGCGTGGCCACTGTCGTGCCATTACTTCTGGTTGATGATATCTCACTGCCGGTGACGATCGCGCTACAGCTCTGTTACGCTGTGCTGCTCTGCGTCGGCGTTATTCTGGCGTTTGACAATAAAAAGTCTGACGGTCGACCGTGAGGATAAACATCCTTTGAAAAGGAAACAGTATTCAATCTGAAGCGCTGAAAGATGAAGACCGGACTCTGGTTTTTATAGTCTTACAGGTGCTGCACCTCAGTGATGAATCCGGCACAGCGCCGGGTTACATAAAAAAACGGCAGGGTGACATCTCATCCCTGCCGTCGAATCGTGTAGCGTAATTTTTCGGCGATTATAGGGCATTTAATTGTGATGTAAATCACATTTATGTTTTAAGGCAAACCCTCCGAAGAATATATTCCTGAGTATTTTCAAGGCTTGTACTGACAGGCAGTGAAAAGGGCAGAAATGACCGTAATGCGCTGAAGGTATCTGAACAGAATTACGATACAGACCTTTCATTGCCAGCCAGTTCAATCCTGTTGCGTCCGTTTTCCTTTGCCCGGTACAGCGCCTTGTCGGTTTTTTTCATTAACGACTGCTGACTTTCCCCCTCTTTCCGGAAAGCAATCCCGATACTGACGGAGATACACTGACCATCATCCAGCCTGATGTTCCGGGCATTCCTGCAGATGGATTCTGCATAACGAATCGCCTCATACCGGGAAAGGCCCTCGCCGATCACCGCAAATTCCTCTCCCCCGATACGGAAAACTTTCAGGGCAGGTCCACTGATACCCGCCAGCTGTCCCCCGAATCTGGACAAAATCTCATCGCCGGCATCATGCCCCCACCGGTCATTGATGAGTTTGAAAAAATCAATATCGATGATCATCATGGACAGCTGTGTACTGGTCGTGTTGCTGAGGGTTTCCACAAAATAACGCCGGTTCGGAAGCCGTGTGAGTTCATCATGCAGGGCGCTGGTCTGCGCCACAGAAAAACGGGAATTCATCCGCAGGACGATCCGATAGACGCTAATAACGGTGAGAAGCAGTCCGGAGAGCTTCAACAAATCCTCGCAGAAGTAGCCCCCCCATCGCGGCTGACTGACGATTTCATCCATTACATCGAATGCCCCTGCACCGATCCAGAGTGTGAGGCCGTTAAGCGCCCCGTTCAGGGGATGTCCGTCAACGAAAACACAGGCAACATTCCACAAGGTAAAAATCAGGAGCAGCAGGAAGAAGAGATCAATATATAACCCCGGACTGGACATGATTTCACGGAAGGTACCCAGTGGGGAGCCTGCGCTGATGGCCACAAGGGCAGCAGTGGTGAGCGCCATACTGGCCCGGAGGATAACCGCCATCCTGAAGCGAACGGATGAAGACTGCAGCATAGTGAATTCCCATAGTGGATGATGTTTATAACCAGGCCCCATCGGGAGGGTGTTTTCGTGTACAGAACCAGGTCACCTGTTGCGGGGTAGCATCGGTGAGTAAACCGGGTCGATTAACTCTGACATCCGTCTTGCGACTGAGACTAAAAACCCCGCACTGGCGGGGTTTAAAAAAGTGGTGACATCTTAATCGTTAAGCCTTTTCTGGCGCATTTCCTCTTCCTGAACCGGAAGGATTGCCCGTCGTACTGGGCCAGTTTCCGCCATTTTCCTGCTGAATAAACTCACGAAGCCTGTGATTCATACTCTGTTTGTCTCCCGTGTTAATCAGCGTGCACAGCGTCATAAGTTCACCAATAGCCGCCTCATGTAATAACTTACCCTCAGCATGACGGTTAAGTACCGTCGAGAGATAAGTCTTCATTTCAGCCATTTCATCACTGGTGAACTGGAGGCTATATTCCGCTGATGCTTCCCTCATTGCTTTTGCTATGTCCATTTAAACCCCTGAGCGATTGAATATTCTGTACAACATACCCGAAACTAACACACACGATCCGCATATTGATTCCTCGAGCATCTTTTGACGCACTGCCCCGGAAAAACTCGCTGCGTTCGGGGCGGCTGTCAGGCTTAACGCAAAGCACATCAGCCAGATAAAGGTGCAAGCTCATGATCCCAGCATATTGTCACACCCGGATGATCGCTACAGCTACCAGAACGGGTTACAAAGGATGTCGGTTCCCTCCGTCTTCCTGCCGCCAGTCGGCGGCGAGCTTCAGCGCCGTGCCTTCACGCTAACCCGGCCGCTCCGTCCACAAGGGTTCACTCCGTCTCCATCCTTGTATGATCAGTATGACAATGAGAAACGTATACACTCATTGTGATTTACCTGATGTTGCAGCACGTTCTTCGTCCAGGGATATGAGCCCGAGGGTGAGCACCATTGCGCAACATCAGTCTCAGTATTAGCCCGAACAATTGCCTGGGCGTATAACGAGCCCGTATCTGCAAGGCAGGGAGAACTGAATATGAGTGATAAAACCATTGTTGGTATAGATGTAGCCAAGAACACTCTGGAAGTGTTTATCGACACTACCGGGCAGTTGCTACATCTGGAAAATTCAGCTTCGGGAGTTCATGAATTACAGAAAGCACTAAGCGGGCTTACTGTAGCTGGAGTCGTCATGGAAGCTACAAGTCGGTATCATTGTACTGCTGAATTAATGCTAAGTGCATCGGGTTTGCCAGTCGCTGTAATTAATCCTCGTCAGATAAAAAACTTTGCCAGAGCCATGGGTAGGGTGGCAAAGAGTGACCCAATCGACGCGAGAATTATCTGCGAATATGGTCGGCGCATGACCCCACAATTCAGGCCGATAAAAAGCGAGCAGCAACAGGATTTGGCCATACTGTTGATGCGTCGGCGTCAGCTGGTTCAGAACCGTGTAATGGAAACCAACCGTCTCAAGGAACTATGTGGTGTTTATATTGAGCAGGGAATCATGCGGCATATTAAATGGCTTGACGCTGAGATTGATATTCTGGATGCCGAGATTAAGCTACGGCTACGCCAGGATGATACTTTGGCTATGAAACGTAAGCTGCTTGATAAGGTAAAAGGTATAGGGCCAATAACACAGGCCACTCTTTTGATACAACTTCCGGAACTCGGCTCGCTTACGCGTCGACAGGTTTCAGCGCTGGTTGGGGTTTGTCCTTATGACAGGGACAGCGGACAACTCAGGGGAAAGAGGGCGATCTGGGGAGGGAGGTCAGGTCTGCGCGCGACTCTCTTTATGGCTATGCTTTCAGCAGTGCGTTTCAACCCCCAAATCAGGGCTTTTTACACTCGATTACTTGCAAGGGGAAAGCCCAAAAAGGTGGCTCTTACTGCTTGTATAAGAAAATTTATCACCATACTCAATGCAATGTTTCGGGATCAAAAAGACTGGATTTATGAGGGCGCTAACGGTCTAAACACTTAGTTATAAAATTTCTTACACTCGCCTGAGTCAGAACGATTTTATCAGGGGGATCCCTGAGAGTCCGCTTTGTGCCAGACTCGGAACTTGCTTATATCGTGCTATTTTAGTTTGTCGAGAGCATGTTATCCATTCCTCGCTCAAAGCGAACCATCCTGGATCCTTAGAGTGTTTTATTTTTTACATTAGACCCCAGCCGACGGCTCCGAAATGCCGCTTCTGGTGAGTCGGCTAAGCTTATTGGCCTGCCGGTTACTGCAGTCGTGTTGAAACACCGGCAACGCCGGGGGGAAGGGGGGACTAAGTATAATTACTGAGATGACTCTTATGTCTTGAATACACAGTCACTAATCTCACCTTTGATCAATATCATTTTGTTCAATAGTTGATCTTCCTACAGAAGTCTGCAGTTAAATGTTCTTTTTCAGAGATCGTCTGGGAATTAAAAAAATTTTGCTCTTCAGTTTAACTGATATCTGACTGACATTATTTTTGATTTGATATTAATATCAATTATTTAAATACAAATGAGTCGTTAATGAATTTCAGAACCTGTAATAATCACTGTCTTCTTGAACAGTATACTCTGACGTGATAGTTTCAAAATATTACTGTTATTTGGGACGAATCTCATGGCGACTTCTGTATTGGCTAACTGGCATGGTCATGATTATCAGGCTCGATATTTCTGGATTGAGGCATCCAGACTTAAAAATCCCGATCAGGGTTTCGTATCAGAAGTTTCCTATGAAGCCGACGGCCCTAAAGCTTTTGATGACGTAATTACACGTTATAACCCTCCCCGCCGCAGCACTGGGCCCGAACGAATTCAGGCCGATTACTATCAAATCAAATTTCACGTTACACAGGCTACAAGTTTTGGTTTTGAAGACCTGATTGACCCGGCCTTCATTGGCGCTAAGACCTTCTCAATTCTTGAAAGGCTACAAGAGGCAAAGAGCACTGCGCCTGCCAACTCTGCTTTTAATCTTGTCACGACAGATCGAATTATTGATGCAGACCCACTTGGTGAAATAATCAGCAATGTGGATGGCTCATTACGACTCGATAAACTGTTCGATGGCACGACTGACATTAGCCGAAAGGGAAAGGTTCGCAAGCTCTGGCGTGAACATCTCAAGCTCTCCACAGACCAGGAACTGGAGCAGGTGCTGACAGGGTTTTACATCCATCAGTCACAGCCCACACTTGAAGCGATGCGTGAAAAAGTTAATACCTGCTTCCAGATCATTGGCCTGATTACCTGCGAAACCAGTTCTGACTTTCGGTTCGATGCAGTTGCTCGTGCTTTACGCAGTCAGGGACGTTACCGATTTACACGTGAACAATTCACAGCCCTGTGCGTGGAAGAAAACTGGCTCAGGGCGGAACCACCTGAAAACTTCAGAAGTGTTGCGCTGCGCTCCTTCAGCGATGGGCCACTGGACATCATGGATGCGCTTCCGGAACACACACTATCTCTGCTTTCTCTCTTCGAAGGTCGATTTCCCTCCCCAGGCATTGAGTGGAATGATGTTATTAAGCCCCAAGTAGAAACCTTCCTCACAGGTATAAGGCAGACGGAGCGTAAAGTTCGGCTGTATCTAAACACCCACAGCTCCATTGCAATGCTTGCCGGAAAATGTCTTGGTCACAAGTCAGGCGTAGAAATCGAACTGGTCCAGAAAGGGAGATCGGGCGACTCTATCTGGTCTGAATACGAACCCCACAACGAACCTGCTGCGGTTATCGAGATCGAGACTATCGGAACCGGAAGCGATGTTGCAGTAGTGCTCAGCATTGCGAGAAATGCGCTGCCAAAAGCGCAAGCTTACATACTCGCAAATCAGCCTGACATAGGACGGATCATTCATGTCACCCCTGCAAACGGATACGGGCAACGATCTGTGAAAAACGGTTCACATGCCGTAGCGCTTGCCGAACAAATATCCGATGCCGTCACGGATGCAAATTTACCGGTTGAGGCAAGCCTGCATATTTTCAGCGCTGCGCCAAATGCCGTTAATTTTTATCTTGGCCAGCACACCGATTTTCTGGGGACATGCGTCTTTTATGAGTTTGACTTTCAACGCCAACGAGATGGCTCCTACCTTCCTTCATTTAAGGTTTAATCATTATGGAACTTCAACCTCAGTTCAACGAATTTTTAGCAAATATCAGGCCGACTGATACACAGAAGGAAGACTGGAAAAGTGGTGCAAGGACACTGCGCGAGCGCCTGAAGAATTTCGAACCACTCAAGGAAATTGTCGTATCAACGTTCCTGCAGGGCAGCATTCGTCGTTCAACGGCAATCCGTCCGCTCGGCGATAAACGCCCTGATGTTGATATTGTCGTGGTTACCAATCTTGACCATACCTTGATGTCTCCCACTGATGCAATGGATCTGTTCATCCCATTCCTCGACAAGTATTACCCGGGTAAATGGGAAACTCAGGGGCGCTCTTTTGGTATTACCCTCTCCTATGTCGAACTGGACCTAGTGATCACCGCCATCCCTGAGTCAGGGGCAGAAAAAAAACATCTTGAGCAACTCTATAAGTCAGAGTCAGTTCTGACTGTTAACTCTCTGGAAGAGCAAACTGACTGGCGCCTGAATAAAAGCTGGTCCCCCAATACGGGATGGTTGTCTGAGAGCAGCAGCGCGCAGGTAGAGGACGCCCCCGCTTCAGAATGGAAAGCGCACCCGTTAGTGCTACCTGACAGGGAAAAAAATGAGTGGGGCCGAACTCATCCTCTCGCGCAGATCAGATGGACCGCTGAGAAAAACCGCGTTTGCAACGGTCACTACATTAACCTTGTCAGGGCGGTGAAATGGTGGCGACAACAGAACAGCGAAAACCTGCCGAAATACCCTAAAGGCTATCCGCTGGAGCATCTGATTGGTAATGCGCTGAATAATGGAACCACCTCAATGGGCAAAGGTCTTGTTCAGCTGTTGGACACTTTTTTGTGCCGTTGGGCAGACATTTACAGCCAGAAAGGTAAGCCGTGTTTGCCAGATCACGGCGTTGAAGAGCATGACGTGATGGCGCGCTTATCAACCGACGATTTCTGTTCATTTTATGAGGGTATTGCGGGGGCGGCGGAAATTGCCCGTAACGCGCTGGCCTCTCAGGATCCTCAGGAAAGTGCAGAACTATGGCGTAAACTGTTCGGAGCCAAGTTTCCTTTACCCGGTCCTCAGGGCGGCGATCGCAATGGCGGATTTACAGTGCCAAGTAAACCAGCGGAACCACAGAAAACCGGGCGCTTCGCTTGAGTACAGTCATTCAGCAGGTGCCACGAGAGCTGCAGGCAGCGTTCACCCTTATCAATAATGATCCCAGGATGCGGACGAACAATGCCTGGGTGCTTTCTGCTGACAAGAGATGGTCGCTTAAATTCACCGCCAGGCTTTCCGTACCCGGCTCCAGCTTCATGCCAGACCACAGCGTCTGGCATCTGGTCCTCTGGCAGGAAGAGGCTCAGATACGCATAGAGGTCTATCCCGATAAATCGGAAGGTATATCTGCAACGTTTCAGCACCAAAACTACAACTTTTCGGATGCGTCTACCCGTGGATGGACATCAGGAAATCCGTGCCTTGAGAATACGCCCGCCGCATTTGGTCGTAACTTATGGGGGCAGGAACCCGAAGCATTACTCGACAGAATCAGATGGCGACTCAGCAGGCTGCTACTCTGGATTGACGCCGCTGCACAGGAAAAACTGGTTACAACCGGGGATGCTGTTGAACTCCCCGCCTTCCCCGGTCAGTCACCCTTTACTGTGATCGGTTTTAGCGAACAGACTGATGATCTCCCTTTCTGGACATCGAAAACAGGAGAATGGGGGTTTGCAAGCAGCACTGGATTGCCTGGTGCGAGCGGTACCCGCTTTTTGCGTGAGTTTTTTGATAACAAAGGAAAGCTAATCCGGACAACCAAATGGTCCCCGTTCATGCGCAGAGGCACGAGAACAACGAACGCTGTGTGGTCTGTTTTGCCTACACTCCCCGTTCTGGCTCCTTGGCAGGCACCCAGGACCTGGCAGGAGCTCAGCCATTGCTTCGCACAATGGGGGTTATCACTGCCGGACCTTTTTTCAGATATTGGGCGTTCTGTCAGAGCCCTGCGCAAGCAACGCGCGCCCGGATTACTCTTGCTGGGTTTTCCGCTGGAAAACAAAATTGGAGATGAGCCAGCGCGTATTCACTGGCTGGCGCTGCGTCTGACCGGTCTCAGTAATACGATGACAAAGCGCCCCGGATTCCGCCCAACGGAACGGAATCGCAGAGCTTGGGATCGCGAACAGCCACTTTCACAAGAGCCCATAAGGTGGGTGAGGACGCAAAACTGGGCTGCCGACCAGCTCAGAACACGTGGCGAAGCAGCCAACGACATTCGCAGTAAAAAGGTGCTGATAATCGGTGCAGGCTCACTGGGCAGTATGATTGCAGAAAACCTGATGCGCATTGGTGTTGTCAGCCTCGGCATTCTGGACGCAGACCTCCTACAGACCGGAAATCTTAGCCGTCACGCCCTGACAATGACGTCAGTTGGCCATAACAAAGCGGCCGCGCTGGTTGAGCATCTGAATCGTATTCTGCCTGACGCAAGTGCACGTTCATTCAGCTGCGCGTTTCCCCCTGAGAGTGAGGCCGCAAAAAACTCACTGCGTCAGTACGACGTGATCATTGATTGTACCGGTGATGATGGCGTTCTTAAGTCATTGGCGGCATTTGACTGGCAAGGTGAAAAAATATTTATCAGCCTGGCTATGACATGGCGGGCTGAAGGTTTATTTGCGTTTGCTGCCAGTGAAACAACGTTTCCGGTTACGGATGCTTCCAGCCGCTTCGACGCCTCGGCGTCACCTGAGATCAAGATAGATGAGGCGAGAATAGAAGGCATCGGGTGCTGGCATCCTGTATTTCCGGCCCGTGCCGATGACGTACAATTATGGGCGGCCGTCGGTACAAAATTCATTTGCCGGGTGGTCAGTGCGCCAGGGAGAATCTATGAATATTTTAAGCAGATGCCTGATGGCACTGTTGAGAGAGAGCCGCATGAGTATTAAAGATGTGACTTTTTCGAGAGAGGGTGCGCTTTATACGGTCGTTATTAGCTCCTCAACCATTAAGCAAATGGTTTCCGAATGTCTTAAAGCTGGCGTAAATGAAACTGGTGGCATTCTGATTGGCTCATACAGCGAAGACAGTTCTAAGGCAATGATCGTGGAAGCTACGACCCGTCCAACGGATTCACTCGCTGGACGGACGACATTTCAACGGGGCGTCAGAGGGCTGAGGCCTTTACTTCATGCTCGATGGAAAACGGGATTGTATTATGTTGGTGAATGGCATTTTCATCCAGGAGGCTCACCCGAGCCAAGTGGCGATGACTTCAGGTCCATGATAAGCATTGCAGCGAACCCTGACTACCAGTGCTTGGAGCCTGTAATGATTATACTTGGAGGGGATCCGGCAGGCTCATACAGTCTGAGCGCCAGTGTATTCCCAAGGGGAGACGCCCCCATCAGACTGCGAGAAGTACTGATTTAATATCCGTCCCCTTTGTTTTTCATCAGACCATAGTATTCAGGCCGAAACGCCACTTTTGCGGCCCGTCGGAGCCGCACTCTGCCGATTCGCGCAGTCGACAGATACTTAGGCTGGCCAGCGAACCGAGGCGTTCATTGTGTGCGGCGCCACTTAATCATCGGATCCATGAACGATTTCCGTTGAGATTCTTGACACAAACCACACACGCTTATAAGACCGATTTCCGGAACAAGAAAACGCGGGATTACAGGAACGGTCGCTTTCAGAGCGACCATTACCAGACTATAAAGCCTGTGTCATTACTATCTGCACCGCCGTTGATTCAAAAAGAATGCTGCCATCACTATCCGCATTTCGCTCATAACAGACATTCATCGCCTGCAAACACTACGCGTCTTTTAAACATCTTTCCTGTTTGACATCAAACACAACTGCTCACCCGTTCGCACCCTTCACGGTGCATTCAGCCCGTAAAGGGCTTGCGCTGCGGCTTGCGGTGTCGCCCCTGCGTCCTCCACTTTTCGCCGGGTTTTTGTGGCGGCACGGCGCAACAGGGTGCCGCATATCAGAGAGGAGTGTGTCTATGTCCCGTTTTATCCTGGGTGACTGCGTGCAAGTGATGTCGCGTTTTCCGGCGCGTGCCGTCGATTTTATTCTGACCGATCCCCCGTATCTGGTTGGCTATAAGGACCGTTCCGGCCGGACGCTGGCCGGCGATAACTCGGCGGAATGGCTCCAGCCTGCCTGCCAAGAAATGTACCGCGTTCTGAAAAATGACAGTCTGATGGTGAGTTTCTACGCCTGGAACCGCGCAGATCTGTTTATCAGCGCCTGGAAAGCGGCAGGATTCCGGATTGTCGGTCATGTGGTGTTTGCCAAAACCTACGCCTCCAAATCCACCTTTGTGGGCTACACGCATGAAAATGCCTATCTGCTGGCCAAAGGCCGTCCGCAGACGCCGGACCGCCCCATCCCGGACGTGATCCCCTGGAAATACACGGGCAATCATCACCACCCGACTGAAAAGCCGGTGCAGAGTCTGCGACCGCTGATTGAATCCCTGACCCGTCCTGGGGCGATTGTTCTCGACCCGTTTGCCGGCTCCGGCTCCACCTGCGTGGCGGCTGCCGAAGCCAGTCGGCGGTATATCGGTATTGAGATGCTGGAGCAGTACCACGCCGCTGGGGTGCGCCGTCTGGCGCAGGTGGAGCGAGCCAGACGGATGCCGGCCGCTAATGACGGCATGTTTTATCCCGATTATCCGGAGGCGGCATGAATTATCCGGGACTTGAAGCACTGCGCGCGGACGTTGCCGCGCTCAGTAATGCCATGTGTGACGTCAGGATGCTGCTTAACCGTCTGGAATCTCAGCACCGCCATGATGCGGCGACGCTGGCTGAACGGATGGCCGCCCAGACCCTGCGACGGATCAACACCCTGTTACTGGAGGCGTACCGCGAAGCCCTGGTACTGGATGAAACCTTTCAGAACTGACTGACCCTGCCGGGCGACAGCCCGGCCTGTGACCTGACAAGAGAGAAAACTGATGTTTGGAACCCGTGAAGAATTGTGTGTGAAGCTTGAAAATATGTTCACTTTTGATGAACCCCTGATCCTGCTGGTCTGGACGGAAGAGGGCGTAGCGGTGGCGTGCCGGGAGTGCGGTCAGCATCCCGCCGAAAAGGAAGTCTGGTCCCTGATGAAAAGGATTGGTGACATGCCGATGGCGGAATATCGCCGTGAAGGGGTAACGAATGCCCGGGTTTTTGAGCTGCTGATGCAACAGCGTGAAGAAGAAAACCGGCAGGTCAGCGTCACGGCAACACTCCTGTCCAGGGTGCTGAAACGCTACGCAAGTGACCTGGAAAACCGTGTCGGCCATGCGTGGGAGGCCGGACGACTGGAGCCAGAAAGTCTGCGTGAGGCGCTCAGTGATGTTCATTCCCTCCAGGCGCAACTGGCCGCATAAAGCATTCCGGGGGCCTGGCCCCCGTATCCGGAGCGGGGCCAGATAATGCGAAAAAGGAAGTCAGTTCCTTCCGCCTTTATCCGCCGCCACCCTGCGGGCAACGTCGGGACGGGGGAACCTCTCGGGCGGCAGGGTGCGGTGACGGCATGCGCCGTGACTTCACTGTAGCCCGGCCGCTGCGGCCGCAAGGGTTCGCTGTCGCCGCCATCCTCACCCGTTCTCGCCATAAACGGTGCATTCAGCCCGTTTATGTCTGCGCTGCGGCTTCCGGTGTCGCCCCTGCGTCCTCCGCTTTTCGCCGGTCTGTCGTGTCGTCACGGCGATGCCGGACCCGAGAATATGTTAACCGTGGAGGATGTATGAACCAGACCCTGACATGTTGTGATGCCGTTCGTCTTGAGGGCGCGCAGCGACTGACCTTTTTACCCGATCTCTTTGGCGGCGATTTTATGACGTCCGAAGCCTCCGTGTATGCCTATGCGCACCGTTATTGCCCCGAATATCAGGGCGGATTCTGGCACTTTTACCGCCTGCCTGACGGCGGCGGGTTTATGGCACCGGATACGCCGGAACTCCTGTTGTGTAACACCGCAAACGGCTTTGAGCAGACGGTCAGCGGGGAAGTGGCGGGGATCATCCTCACCGCGCTGGTACTGAATCACCGGAGCTGGTTTCACAGCAATCATGACCATGAGGAACTGTGCCGTCACTTTTGCCGCCGTCATGAGCAACTGATGGATTTTATCGACTCTCACCCTGACAGCGCCGCTATCTGGCGTGCCCTTGACTGACTGGCCACGGGCGGCGATGCCGCCCGACAAAAGGAGAAAACATGATTGGTACACCGAGAGAGATCGCCCTTGAAATGTTCAAATGTTCCGACCTTGACGGCGAGAAATGCGTGTTTGCGTGCTGGTATGGGGCAGATATTCGCAGCATCTGCCTTGACTGGGATCTCAGCGACGAGGACGTAAAACGGGTGCTGGAAAGACTGAATGCGCAACTCGAATGTGGTGGTGATTTTGGGCCGATACGCGGCATCGTGGACGACTTTCTCGATGAAAAGCGTGCGCTCCGTAGCGTGACGATCCCCGCCACGTCACTGGAAGTGGTCATGCAACTGGCAGGGAAGGAGATGGAACGGCTCACTTTACAGGGGGAAATCGATGCCCTGAAGGAAACAAACGATGTCATGCAGGGTCTGCGTCGCACTCTCTGCGCGTGACAGGATGCCGGAGGCGATGCCTCCGGCTAAAGAAAAAGGAAAATAAAATGCAGCTATCAGCCGAAACCCGAAACATTCTGCGCCAGTACAAAACCCTGATAAATCAGAGACGACAGGAACTCGGCCTCAGCCCCGTCACCACGGCTAAAGTGATGGATGAAATCTGTGAATCCGCCACCCGACAGTGCGCCGTGTATTTGTGCGGCCATTTCATTCTTCAGGGCGGCGAAGGCGATCAGCCATAACAGGTCAGGGCAGGGCTACGGCGCTGCCTGTTCGCGCGCTAAAACCCTGTCATCCCTTCGGGCTGACGGGCGACAGTGTCAGCGCCTGCGGCGCTTCCCCCGTCTGCCCCTGAAGAGGGAGCCGGAGTGGCAGGGTAAAAAAGTGCTGGCAGAGAAGAATGAACCGGGACAGCCTTCTGCGTGGGCGTGGGCGTGGGCGTGGGCGTGGGCGTGGGCGTGGGCGTGGGCGTGGGCGTGGGCGTGGGCGTGGGCGTGGGCGTGGG